>PHBN01000355.1:1139-3207 GCA_002840635.1 Deltaproteobacteria bacterium HGW-Deltaproteobacteria-1 | reverse complement strand
TAGCCGTGCCGCCATTTTTAATAACGTGCGTAATTGCGTTGAGATAAACTTCTGTCTTACCGCTTCCGGTAACGCCGTGAAGGAGGATCGGGCAAAACGCTTCCGCGTGGAGCCTGCTCAGGATCTCCGCCAGGGCTTTTTCCTGTTCATCATTGAGCGTGATGTTTGCCGGCGTCCTGCTGATGGACGATGTCAATGAGGCTTTGCGGATGAATTCGGCATTTCCGATGGCCAGGACGCCTTTTTCGAGCAGTTTTTTGATTACGGCGCTGGACGTTTTCGCGGAGGCTATCAGATCATGCAAATCCATGGGGCCGGAGTTTTTCAGAAAATCGACTACGGCCTCCTGCCGTGCCGTCATCCGCAAGTCATCAGGCAGAATGGTTTCGAGCCGTATAATTTTCTGCGTTCGGACCGCGAGGGGCTTTTTCTGCCGCTCGACAATTTGCAGCAGACCGGCCAGGTGAAGCCCGTGCACAATCGTTGCGGCATTTTTAAGTTCTGTGTTTTTGACCAGTTGTCCAAGCGCGATTCCCTGAGGCCAGGAATGAAGATAGTCCAGAAGCTTTTCTTGTGATTTGGACAGCGCCAAACCGGCAGGCACGGGCAAGGGGAGAACCCAGAGATAATCTTTTTTTTCAGATCCTGTGGGAATCAGTTCGGCCAGGGTTTTCCCCAGGGGATAAATGCAATACCTGGAAATCCATGAAAAAAATCGGAGATCTTCATCGTTAAAAAGCGGCTCGTCATCAAGGATTTCGGTTATGGGTTTAACATGTTCCAAATCGCAGGAAGACCTTTTGCCGATTGTAGCTTTTGCCTTGAGATTTTCCGGCACGGTATAGGTGAAGAGCTTATTGGCCGGAATGTTGAGGGCGACATTTACATACATGAAGTTTGACTATCATCTTTGGAGAAAAAAAGAAATCTTCCTCTGTGAAGAACCTCATTTTAAGATCACAAAGATGTGACTGTTTCAGAAACGGAACCTGCCCAAATAAAAACGCCCCGAGGGCGGGGCGATTTTTACCGTATGGTGAAGATTATTCGCCTTTGAGCTTTTCGAGTTTTTCCTGCTTCGTTTTGCAGTCGATGCATTCCGTCGTGACCGGTCTGGCCATTAATCTTTTCTCCGAAATCGGCCCGCCGCAAGCTTCACATATACCGTACGTTCCATCATCAATTCTTTTAATGGCTTCCTGCATTTTAACAATGAGTTTACGTTCCCGGTCACGGATACGCAGCTCAAAATTTCTGTCGGCTTCCAGTGAAGCACGGTCGTTGGGGTCGGGGAAATTTTCCTTGCCGTTGGTCATTTCGGTGACTGTTTTACCCGCCTCATTCAGCAGTTCATTGATCTTCTGAATAAGCAGCTTTCGAAATGATTCAAGCTTTTCCGGTTTCATAGTTGTCTGTTTTTCCAATACCGCTACTCCTTATATAGGTGATGTTTAGATTGTCGTCCTTAATACCTAATGGCAAAATGTTTGTAAAGGAAAAAAATCATCAAAAAAAATGATAAAAATCATGTTTTTACATTTTGGTAAAAGCCAGCGGAAAGTCCGGGACTTAGATTTCGGAGCCATAGACGGAAATGATCTTCTCCACGATATTGGTGGTCGATTTTCCTGCTACCTCCGGAATAATCTTAACGTGCCCGCCCCATTGTCTGATTTCATTGCGTCCGATCACTTTATCTTCCGGCCAGTCGCCCCCTTTAATCAGGATATCCGGTTTAAGATAACAGATCAGTTCCAGAGGCGTCAACTCCGGGAATACCGTGACAAAATCAACGCATTCCAGCGCAGCCAGCACCAAGGCCCTTTCTTCTTCAGGAACCAGAGGCCGTTTCTCGCCCTTAATTGAACGCACGGAAGAGTCGCTGTTGAGAGCCAGAACCAGTACGTCGGCTGTCTTCTTTGCTTCCTGCAAATATCGGACATGTCCCACATGCAGTATATCAAAACAGCCGTTAGTGAAAGCTATTTTTTGCCCTTGTTTGCGCAGGGCGTCGAGTTTATCTTTAAGAACTGCTCTGTCCAGTATCTTATTCATGATGACTCCTTTT
>PHBN01000355.1:0-1045 GCA_002840635.1 Deltaproteobacteria bacterium HGW-Deltaproteobacteria-1 | reverse complement strand
TGTTTTTTCCCCAGCGCGCGAGCCAGAATGAGCGACTGATTAAAGCCTCTTTCCCGCAGACGTTTGATGTGCAGGGGGACGGGGACGATGGCATCAAACATATTAAAGTCCAGATCATCGAAGTCAAAACCGGAAAGGAAAATGGCAAGGGCCGAACCTGCCGTGATATCGCGTCCATACTTGAACCGGCGGATTGCATCAAGAACGACCCCTTCGTAGGAAACGGCAGCACGTGCGAATGAAAACCACGGCTTGCGTTCCAGGCAGTTTCCGCAAAGATGATCTTCCGAGGGGGAGTCAGGAAATATGATTCCGCAAACCGGACAGCGGCTGCCGGTTATGAAGGTGATTTGTCGCCGGCAATCTGGGCAAAACACCTCATCGGTTGCGCCGGAAAGAACGTCAGAGCATGCAAGGCAGAGAGGAGGAAAAAGCGCATCCGATAATTCGTTACAAAAATCATTAAGAATCAAGCCATATCCTTGTTCAATTTTTTTATTTCGGTGACTTTTTCGTCAATCTCCATGCGCGGCGCGTCCCACAGGTCTTCCAATCCATAAAAAGAACGGGCTTCTTCCTGGAAAACAGAGATGACCACATCGTCGTAGTCCAGCAGAATCCATTCTGCGTTTGCTTCTCCTTCCACACCGAGCGGTCGGATGTCTTCTTTCTTCAGGTATTGCTGGATCGCATCCGAAACCGCTTGAACCTGCCGGTCGGTTGCACCCGAACAGATCAGCATGTAGTCCGTGAATGAAGAAATCTCTTTTACATTCAATACGACAATTTTTTTTGCTTTTTTTTGCAATACGGCGTTGATGCATAAAAGCAGTCGCCGGGTTGATTCATTTTTTTTAACTGCCAAAATTAGCTCCTTTTGTTTTTAAACCTTGAACCTTCTATGTCACAGTTGCTGAAACTTGACAATATGTCATTTTGACCTTCATACGGCCATGGCAGTATATGACAACCGAAAATTCTGAGACGGAATAAATCAAATTGCCAAACGCAATTGCATTGTTTATATTCACACTGTCTGCAAGAA
>PHBN01000043.1 GCA_002840635.1 Deltaproteobacteria bacterium HGW-Deltaproteobacteria-1 | reverse complement strand
CTTATAGTCAACACGATAACCAACAGCCGGATATGCCGGGGAATGATTCACTTTGAATGCAGTGATTTTGACCCCTTCTTTATCGACAACAACAATCGACGCGTCTTCTTCAGAGGATAAGTCAAACGGTCGGGCTCTACCGCCTGCCCCTGACGGTGGCACGGTGGCTGCTCCATGAAATGCCACACGGTATGACGCATCGAGGCTGTATGCATGATTGAATCCTGCAACCACGGTTTCAACACCCTTCGGGCCGATTACATCCACCGGTTTTGCATTGGATCCACCTGCCCAGCGTTGAAGCATCATCTCTCCCAGAGCAGCAATATGATCGGAATGAAAATGCGTAAGTAAAATCGCATCCACCTTGCCCATGTCAAAGCCCATCAGCCCGATGTTCCGGGCAGACCCCGGCCCGGCATCTATAACATACAGGTTATTGCCAGCCTCCACGACTATACAGGGGCCGACGCGGTTTATATCGGCAAAGGGTGCCCCCGTGCCGGCCAGTCCCGCATACAGCCCGTCTTCTTTCTTATATGTTGGATTAAGAAGCCGCTGCTGGATTATCTTTGTTGCCATGAATGTGAATATCTGCTTCTGGAAAACAAAAGCTGCCAGTACGACGATGACCATTATGGAAACCACCCAAATGGCAACTTTCAGTATACGCCCCACAGGTTTTTTATACGAGTTTGCGTTTTGCATTATTATTTCCCAATCGCAGGCCCTGTTTTCTTGTTATTCAACACATACATTCATTTAAGTTAAGGTCTTGTTTTTATATTCGTCAATTTTTTCCTGCATGAATTTGAAGCCGGGTGTTATATTCTCCGTCAGGCTCTGGGGTATCAGCGTTTTGACGGGCTGTCCTATATTCAACTGTCCCCCGGTTAAAAACAGGTTTTTTGATACATCAAAGACCAGTTTCCCCGGTACTCCGATGGCTATTTCGTAATCATAAATGCCTGAAAAGGCGCGGTCTCCCATGCCCGGTATCACCACCTGGGGAACTCCAGTGATAAAGGGGATAAGGCCGCCTTTCAGGCATGATTCGGCGAACCCCTCGAAAGAGGAAGTTGGAAAGTTCTCTCCATCGTATGTTAACGCATGGATAATATGTGTGATGTTCTCACCGTTTCCAAATATCAACACGGTGTCCGGCTCGAACCGGGCATCAGACAAGGGGCAGCATAAAAACCCGGCATACTGAGAAAGCTCAAGCAGATTGGCTTCACCGATCATGTTTTTCCCATGCTCCAGGCGTTTTTTTTCTGCTTCTGCATTTCGGTGCCATTTCTGGTGCAACTGGCTCTCCATCAGAACATCGAAAGGTATATCCACCCACCTGTGCATGACCGTGGCCGGTGTACAGAAATTATCATCGGCTGTCATGGCTATCGACAAACCTAATCTGCGCGCATAGGTAAAGGCCTGGCACAGGCTGGCCTTCTGGCCGAGCGACGTAGGCCTCAGGAAACCATCCGGAATCTCTCCTGTGTCTCGTATGTATTTGATGGCTACCGGGTAGCTCGACAAATGCAAACGGTCATAGATGTTCTGACCGGCTTTACGGTAATCGTCAATCAGCGCCATGGTATTTCCTCCTGTTTAAGTTTAATGGTTAATCTGCTGAATATACCAGTCAGCTTGCTCTTTCCCACTCTGGAAAACTTATTTTGCATCAGTTCTCAATAGCGGACGAATAACATTAATCATGCTGATTGTGGTCCTTGTATCGTATTTCTCTTTAGCTGCTTTGGTATTTCTGATTCGCAGGGAACACCCGTGGCACAAAGGCCGCATCCATAAATAAAGATGTGATAATTCGTATTACAGTACTTCAGGGAGTTGGCCACCTTTTGATAACAGGTTTCTTTATCATGAAATTGTTGGGCTGTTATGGCAGCCACCGGGCATCGTTTTGCGCATTTCAAGCACGGATGGCCTTGATAATGCAGACAAGCGGCGTGGATATCCTCTGGCCTTTTACAATTCGGCTCAAGTCTCAAATTGACTACAAAGCTGCCGAGCCGGTGCGTTACCCCTTTTTCCGTAATCAGAAAGTCATGCATCCCGAAGGTGCCAAGCCCGGCGGCATACGCCACGTGACGATGGGACCATGGGGACGCCCATCCTACCTGCGGATAGCGTTTTTTATTGAACATGGGGGTTACATCCGGCGCAACGGCAAGGATTCCGCTTCCCATCAGGGCGGACACAATCTCCCGCACAAACGTCTGGCTGAAGATTTCACCCAACAGACGTGTCTGCGCCCACCGTTCAGATGTCCACTCAACAGCTGCGGCATTGTCCCGTCTGGTTTTTTGAGTGAATGGCATGACAAAAGAGACCACACTAAGATCATCCGGGTCCGGCGGTTTAACCCCGTTTTTTTCCGCTTGCCAGCTCATGATCTCCCAGGGTGAGAAATGGTGAGGTCCGATGACTTTCTTGAATTGATCAAAAATCGGATCATTGCCCCGGACAAACCCAACCAGTGGTTCTTCGAAAATAGGTTCACCCCCAAAAGGGTATTCCATCTGGTTGTCCGGGTGGTTGGCAATTTTGTCTTTAATGGTCCGAATAAACCATTCTTCGTCAGGCAAATAATTATTATCGCTCAAGCGGGCGTCCCGATTCAAGACTGGTTGAGGGGGTAAAAACATTCCCCGCATCTCGCCGATGGCATTTTTAATTCCTTCAATGTCGGACAGGAATGAAAAATGGCGATATCGATCTTCCATTCTCCTGCGTTTACTCATCTCTAATTTCTACTTTCCATGCGCAAGGAATCTTTTCCCCGGTATCCCGCAAAAAAAACATAAGCACTGCAGGAAAGACCAGCATAAAATTATTGTAACACATGTCAAGTTAGAGTTCAGCCCTTAATTATGACGATAGAAATGTTTTAGTATTCGGAACGTAAGAAAAACAGCATTACAGTAGGGGGCGGATCAACGTATTGAAAAATCATTTTTTTAAATGAGTCGTTTTCCTGCACGCAAAACCAAATGCGTAAATGGGGAAATTATAATATACGCTGAATGGATTCCGGATGAATGCCCGGTCAGTCATGAATATTTTGTGCACGGATAAAATCAGCAAACATTTCAGGAAGGGGCGCGTGGACAATCATTTTCTTTTTGGTCTGTGGATGCAAAATAACCAGTTTGGCGGCATGCAGCGCCGAACGCGGCAGGAGAAGACGCTTTTCCATTTCGGCAGTGAAACCATCTCTGATAAAATCAAGAAAAGCGGTTTTGTCCCTGCCATAGAGTTTATCACCGACAATTGGATAACCTGCGGCTTCCAGATGGGCGCGGATTTGATGCAGCCGCCCTGTTTCGGGAAAACACCGGACAAGGGAAATCTTCCCGGCCCAAAGAACTTTTCGAAATCGCGTCAGGGCCGTTTCGGTTCCACCCGCTCCCGCCTTGCGTTTCTTGCCAACGGCGGATTCATGGTCGGATCCTAAAGGCAAATCAACAATCATCTCATCATCCGGAAACAATCCATGTACCAGCGCCAGGTACTCTTTTGAACCCATTGCCAGCGATTCAGAAAGAGCGCCCGCGCATTTTCCATCAAAGGCCAGGAGGATTACACCCGATGTTTCGCGATCAATGCGGTGTGCCGGATAAACCTTGCGCCCGTAACGGTCTTCCAATATGGCAACAAGCGTGTTGTTGAAATACCGTCCCGAGGGGTGCACCGGCAGATTGCCCGTTTTGTTGACGGCAATGAACCATTCGTCTTCATAGAGAATGGCAATTCGTTCATCGACGTCCGGCTCAATGATACGGCTTCCGTCCCAGGTGAGTGTTTCGCCGCCATTGATCGGCGTCACGGGATCGGTAACGATTAAACCGCCCAGCAATATCTTGCCGTCGGAAATCTCTTGTCTCCATTGATCCTGCGTCAGATAGGAAAACCTACCGGCTAAGTAGCGGTCAAGGGGATTCCGCGATCCGTACTAAAAAACTATCCAGCTGATTGGCAAACGCCTGGCGGTCTTTTTTGCTGAAGGCGGCCGGACCGCCGGTGATCATGCCGCTGTCTCTCAAGTCGCCCAGCAAATCACGCATCCCCAGCCGGTCTTTGATATTGTGCTCGGTATAGAGCGTTCCCCGGGGATTCATGGCAAATGCCTGTTTGGCTACAACGCGATCCGCCAGCGGAATGTCGGCGGTGATGACCAGATCACCCGGCCTGACGGATTCCACAATGCGGTCATCGGCTACATCCGGACCATCAGGAACCACAACCAACGTCAGATTGGCCAGCTTTTCCAGCCGTAAAGGCTTATTGGCCACAAAGATCAGGGGAACATTCAGTCGTAAGGCTGCCCTGATCAGAATATCTCTGATCCCATTCGGGAAAGCATCTGCGTCAACAAATATCTGCATGGATCCTCTGCTGCCGGGTGATCTTGACAAAAATGTGTTCAGTTGTGTTTATTATGGACTGAAGTCTATTATATTTTGTGTAAAGACCGCTTGAGTTAAAGGGAAACACAGTTGCGCCCCTTGTGTTTTGCACGGTACAAGGCGGCATCCGCGTCTGCAATGAGAATCTCCAGCGATTGGTCCGGCTTCATCTCCGCCACGCCTGCAGAGATTGCTGCCTGGGGGATTTCATTTTCATCGAAGATAAGGGGAGGGGCTTTGGAAACAGCTCCATGAATCCGATCGGCAACCTCTTTGGCCTGCTCAAGATTCATGTCCTGCAGGAGGATGATGAATTCATCTCCACCGTAACGGGCGATGATTTCCGATGGGCGCAAATGACGCATGATCGTCTGGGCGACGGAATACAGAATCCGGTCCCCGTAAAGATGGCCGAAACGATCATTAAACAGCTTAAATTCGTCAATATCGATCATGATGATGGAAAAAGGGGTTTTGTCCACAGAACAGCGCTTATAAATGCGCTCCAGGGCGTTGTTGAGCCAGTATCGGTTATGGAGGCCCGTCAGGGCATCGACGGATCCATAGCGATGATAGAGTTTCTCAAGTTCGACGTCTTTGCAGATGACGGCATCGGCCTGACGCACACGCTTGGTCAGGGTGAAAAGAAGATTGCATGCCGCTGCATGGGATGACTGGACCAGGGACCAGAGAATGTCCTCGTCCATGACCATGAGCCGGCTGTCCTCTTCAGCGACGACAAAGGCTGATGTCGGCTGATTGTCAATGACCGACATTTCTCCGACACTTTCGCCGACTTCCAGAATAGCGATGGGCTCGCTGTCCAGGGATTTCAAATGGACACGCAGGCGGCCTTTGAGTACAAAGTACACGGTGCTGTTTAATTTGCCGGCATGAATAAGAATTTCCTGAGCGCGAATTTCGCGCGTTGAGCAGGACTCCAGGAGGCCTTTGATGGATTCATAAGCGACACACCTGAAAAGGTGAATGTTCTGCAGATCTTCTTCTCGGATATCCGGACATGGATTAGTCATCTTATATTTCTCTATTTTATGGCAACATTATATAAATAAACAACAAGACCTGTCAAGGAGGATAAGACAGGATAGCCTTTACAAATAGCTGATGGCGTCTTTCCATGGTGTGTTGTTCAATGACGGTGATCATGATCCGATACCGGGCTACGTTATTGTTGCGTGTGATGTCGGCGTTATCGCAGGCGCTATTCAGGTGGTTCATCTCTACCTGTTACCAGACTAAAATTTTTATGGCTGTCCTGTCATGTCATTGAGGAAAGTCATATTGTCGACTTGAGTATAAACGCTTCAATATCTTGCATCACCTCCGCATCGTGCATATATCTGTTTGACGGACAGGTAACGACAGTTGCATGAGGCAGCCTGTCCGCCATGAGGCGAATATTTGTGGAGGAGTGCAGCGTATCCGTGGCGGCGTAGGCCAAAGCCACAGGTATTCGCACGCTGTCTAAATACGGCCAGACCTGGTAGTGCCCACTAATGGCGGCCCTGGCTGAAAGCTTGATCCTCTGGGGGTGGGCTGCTTGAAGCGTTTCATTATAACGCATCATCTGTTCGGGTTCTTTTTTGACATCGACCATGAAGTTCTTTATGTACCAGAGAACAAAATATTTAATTCCATGATACAGGAACGCCGGAAGGAATAGCATCCATTGCAAATACCATGGCGCCCTGAACTCACTATTGGGTGCAATTAAAAATGCTGCTCCGGCGGTCAACCGCCCCCCCTTCAAGGCCTCCAGCAGAGCTGTCGCACCCAGAGAACTGCCGATAACAGTTGACGTTGGCGATGCAATTCCCAGTTGGCGGCAAACGACAACCAGGTCTTCAGCTATACGCCCAATGCTGAAATCCACCGGTTTCAGTTTTCTTTTCTCAACTAGGGCTGATCTCTTTTCCCGTGTTTCAATATAATAAACCGGCCTTCTGGCAGCCATGACCTTCAGCAAGGGAGCCCATCCGGATATGGCGGATACCCATCCGGGCACAAAAATGACAGGATTTTCGGTCACGGGTTTTTTCGGCCGCCAGATCATGACCCGCAGGTGGACACCATTCTGCACGCAAACCAACGATGTTGTGTAAACTGAATCCGGGGGTGTAACCGGATCTATGAGAAAATCGTCCAAATTGACCTCCCTTGTGAGGCGGATATGGATAATTAATACACATCGAAAGGTTGGATGTCTATTGAAATTCCTGACTACTCACTTTCAGAAAGGCAACCGCCGCCATCAGAAGCAGAAAATCAGTTATCAGCCATTCACATCTTTAATCCCGTATGTCGCATTCAATGTCTAAAAAATCAACTTTAGCCAGAATTCCCGTTTTTTTTTATTTATCTCCACTTCGTTCCTCCTTTAAAGGCCTTCTATCTCCGCCTCCCAAGCATCTACCTCCCGGGATAATTTATTGCACCAAAGCATGGTTTTGATAAGGATTAGAAAAAAGCCGATACCACCATCGTGGCGGATAAACCTATCAGGATGATGACGGTTGTCCAGGAAACAACATTCATCAGTCTGCTGTTGATATAATCTCCCATAACACGCTTGTCATTAATCAGAAGGAGCATAAATATAAGGACAAAAGGTAGCAGAATACCGTTGATAACCTGAGAATAAAACATGATGGAGATCAAGGGAATGCCTGGCAAAAGAATAATGCCTGCCCCCAAAAAGATCATCAGTGAGTAAAGCCCATAAAACTGCGGTGCTTCAGTGAATTTACTGTTGAGAGTGGATTCCCAGCCAAAAGCTTCACAAATGGTGTAAGCGGTGGAGAGTGGGAGAATGGAGGCGGCAAATAAAGATGCATTGAGCAAACCGAAGGCAAACAGTATTGATGCGTATGATCCGGCCAGCGGTGCCAGCGCCAGCGCAGCGTCTTTCGCCGTTTCAATCTTGATACTGTTGTTAAATAATGTAACAGCGCAAAGCATGACAATAAAAAAGGCGACAACATTGACGGTGATGGAACCGAAAATAACGTCAATCCGGGAATATTTATAATTTTCCGCTTTCAACCCTTTATCCACAATAGACGACTGCAGGTAAAACTGCATCCAGGGGGCAATCGTTGTTCCGATAATGCCGATAGCCATGGTCAGCATGCCCACATCAAAATTCAGATTAGGTGTTACCGCCGCCTTGCTGATGGCCGACCAATTGGGATGAACCATAAACCCCGACACAATATAAGCCAAATAAAAAACACAGGCCACAAGAAACACTTTTTCCACAGATTTGTAATTTCCCTTAACCACCAGCCACCAGACAAATGTGGCGCCTGCCGGAACGGAAATATATTTACTGACGCCGAATATTTCCATGCTGGCGGCGATGCCGGCAAACTCACAAAGTGTATTTCCCAGGTTCGCCAGCAGCAAAATAATCATCAGGTAAAAAGTAATCTTCGCGCCGAAACGCTCCCGGATTAAATCGGAAAGTCCCTTACCGGAAACCACCCCCATCCGGGCGCACATTTCCTGAATAATAATCAAAGCAGCAGTTACAGGAATCAAAATCCAGATAAGACTTAATCCATAATGGGCGCCGGCCAGAGAATAGGTGGTAATACCACCCGCGTCATTATCGACATTGGACGTTATAATCCCCGGACCAATGAGAGCAAAAAAGAGCCCCAGTTTCCATAAACCGGTTTGCAGGATTTTTTTCCAGAATATTTTAATCTTTTCCATAAATCACTAACAACAGCGGCTCAAAGCTCACTTGCCCAATTCCGGAGCCACAATTTCCAAAAGATTTTTAAAGATGATAGTGCCATGCATCTTTTCGTTTTCATCCACAACCGGTATGGCGGTTACTGCATATTTAGCAAACTGTTCTGCAATGGTGTCGTGCTTGTCATCGAGCTTTACCGAAACAACGCGTTCATCCATAATGTCCGCAAGTTTTTGGTCTGCATCAGCCAGAATCAAATCCCGCAGACTGATCACGCCCAGCAGATGCTCTTCCTCATCCGTTACATAAATGTAATAAACCAGATCCACATCTGCCGCCTCCTGGCGGAATTTATCCAGGGCTTCGCGGGTTGTAGTTGTCGGGCTGAAACTGAGATAAGACGTGGTCATCATACCGCCCGCCTCCATCTCCGGATGGGTCATGAGTTCTTTGACGTCATCGGCAATATCCTTTTCCATTTCATTTAAAATGCCTTCTGCCTTTGCTTTAGGCAGATCCCCGATCAGGTCGGCCGCTTCGGAAAGAGACATTTCCTCTATAATATCAGACGCCTTTTCCGAATTGAGATCGTTAATCAGGCTGACCTGAATTTTTGGATCCGTCTCTTCCAGTGTTTCCGCCGCCGTTTCGACATCAAGAGCCTGGAACACTGCAGCGCGTTGTTTAATATCGAGCTCTTCCAGAATATCCGCCAAGTCGGCCGGATGGATCTGGCTCAGCCGGTTTTGGGTTATATTCAACTGTAAAAGATCCGGCGAACTGAGCGGCTGAGTAAATTTCCACGGAATAAGATGATTGGGCAATTTATAATCAAATAAGGCTTTAAAAATAACATCGAGAACGCTCAATAAACCGACGCGGCGTATCAAACCGCGAAAACCAACATCCACGTGAACAAGATACAGACCATGTCTCGCCTTGAGAAAGTGAAGATCATTGACCCGTCTTATTTTGGCGCCGTCCGTATCGACAACCTGTTTATCCAGAAGAGCATCTTTGAGCAGAACCTCACCTTCTCTTAAATGAAGCACTGACAAATCCTTTATGCATGATACTGACACCGATATGGTTTGATCCATATCCACCACATCTTTCCACGGGAGAACGACAGGATTCTTTTTCTGGGCGGAGCGTAAAATAATGCCGGTAACAATTGGATAAGGTTCAACAAACTCCGCGGTTAAATCATAAACGCGGCCCAATGCTTCACCCGTGGCTCCAACAATATTTCTCCCCAGGATTTTGCTTAGAAATAAAAAAACCTGAGGTTCGCGATTTATCGCCATGGTTGTTTCCCTCCGGATCAAAAATATATATCAGGTATTATTTTTCAAGGAAAGTGTTTTTGCATTTCTATCAAGAAGTACTTGCCGAAAACAGCTGCTGGCAGAACAAATCGTTGCATATAAATAAGTCTCTTGTCATTGCTGCTTATCTCCGAGTATGTCAGTTACATCATCATCTTTTCCTTTCAAACCACTTGAGTAGACAGTAGTTAATATAACCGATCACCACCATGGCTAATAAAAAAGACGGATAGGCGATCTTCCAATTGTGAGGCCCAGTCATCATAGACCACTCTGACATTCCGCCGATTCCGGCCAGGCACGAGTTTCTTGACATAATAGACCTCAGGCCGCTACTCCAAAAAGGGCTCCAACTCCTGCGGTCAATGCCATTGCTAAAGCCCCCCAAAAAGTGACACGTGTAACAGACGCAATCACGGGTGCGCCCCCTACCCATGCAGCCAGGAAGCCCAACAGTGCAAGAAAAAGCAGGGAGCTGCCTGCGAGACCCCACATAAGCACGGAAATCGGAAGCACGAGAACCATCAGAAGAGGCAGCGCCGCGCCCACAGCGAACGTACCCGCCGAAGCCAATGCAGCTTGCACAGGTTTCGCGGCCAGTGTGTCGGATATACCGAGCTCATCCCGTCCGTGTGCGGCAAGTGCGTCATGCTGTATTAATTGGGTGGAAACTTCCGAGGCCAATGTCTCATGCAGTCCGCGCTGAACGTAAATGTCCATTAGTTCTGCGTGTTCATTTTCGGGATTTGCAGCTAACTCTTTTTTTTCCCGATCCAGATCCGCGCGTTCAGTATCGGCTTGTGAACTTACCGAGACATACTCGCCTGCCGCCATCGACATGGCACCGGCGACAAGGCCGGCAACGCCTGTAACCAGGATAATCTTTGTACCTGCGCCTGCTGCGGCAACGCCCAAGACAAGGCTCGCAGTGGAAACGATGCCGTCGTTCGCGCCAAGAACAGCGGCACGAAGCCAACCTGTTCGGTGTGTTTTGTGTATTTCATCATGTCGCATAGTGGTTACCGACTAATGAAAAGTTTTTTCTACAAGAGAAGAGACTCAAGTTGAACTTGGTAAATGATGGGGGGTAGTGTCCTCCGACCATGTGTGCCGTCTTTTCTCGGCTTCTCCCGTCATTTTCCTGGCCTGGGTTACGATAGACCGTACCTTTTGCGGATTCATTCCCGCTATTCTCTCTAATCCTTTTTTTTCTGCTGCAGCAACCTTGGCAATTGTGTCATAACTGGATTCGACTAAGCGCCGCGACAGGACTTCTCCTACACCTTTGAGTTTTTGCAGTTCTTTCATTTGTTCTTTCATGACATCCTCCTTAATGTTTCATTAGCGCGCTAACTATTTAAATATTAGAATGCAGAGGTATGGCAGCCTGTTTCCGGGAACTGAACAGACTGCTGCAAACACCACCACATCCCTATCTTCGCAAAACGCACAGGACTCTTTGAATTCTTAGAACTGAGTCGAGTTGACCGTTTTCTCTCGATGTACAGACTGATGTTTGTTTTTTCCCGTTATGCAGCGGCAACAATCCGAATCATGGGGCGCCGGTGCTAACGAAATCCCAAATAACCTGCTATGAAAAGCACCACAACAACACCAATAATGTAAAAAAATACTCATGTCAGTTTCTCCTCTCTTTCGCGCGATCGGATCATCTTCGACCTTCAATTTGATCTTGGGTGAGATGACCAGAATTATGTAAATGTAATTGCAAATAGCCTACCAACAACCGAGCAAGGATGAGAAGATTGGATTAATGATTAAATAACAGGTTGTTAGCCTGATAGGTGAGAACAGCCCCTAAGGTATAAAATAATTCGCTTAGCCTCAATATGCGGTGGAACCTCAGCATATTGAGGGATGTATTGAAGGGAAGTGAATATTCTAATCCGGCCTTTTGCCTCGAATGCTTTTATCGACCAGCACGGCACTTTTGAGATCAAGCTGCCTTTTTGATTTGTACCACAAATGAATTTATAATTTAGCCGTTTTGATTATTGCCAATTGAAAGGTCGATTGCAATATTACTAATGTATCAAGCGATAATTTCATTTACCGCTGCCTGCTGTATTTCCCCATTAGTTGCGCTTCCGCGAGCACATGCCCCTTCATTGCGCTCAGGACCTGTGCTTTTGTTGCTCCCGGTCTCATATCCAGTGTTGTGTCAAGGGCATACAGTTTGAAATAATATCGATGAGTGCCACCCGGGGGACACGGTCCTCCATATCCAATTTTAGGCCAGTCATTGCTGCCTTGTCTCATCCCATTTGTGAATTCTTTCTCAGGCAGCATGTTTTCTGCCAGCTTGGTTACATTAGACGGAATGTTAAAGGCAACCCAATGTACCCAGGTTCCCGCCGATGCATCAGGATCATCACTGATCAGAGCAAATGTTTTTGTCCCGCCGGGAACATCCTGCCATGCGAGCGGCGGTGAAATGTTCTGTCCGTCACAGGTGTATTTTGCCGGTATCATGTTGCCTTCCGTAAAAGCAGAACTTGTAATTCTCATTTGTTTACCTCCTTCCGCAAAAACGTCATGAGATAACCCGCTAAAAAGCGCAACGCATGCTAAAGCAATAATGCCTTTCTTAATCATTTTATCACCTCCGGACATGAATTCGGGCTGTGTTCTGTCCTTTGAACCATATTAATATAAAACCACATATCAAGTTAAAATTCTGTGATCTTGTTGGTAACTTATTCAATCTGCTTTTGACACTGTATTTGACATGATCAGCAGCCGCTCAAGTTCTGATACTTTTTCGGAGAGAGCAGAAATAGTTGAGAACAGCTACAACATCCATGGAACTTAATCCTTTACGGTCTTTTGTTGCAACAAGTTCAGGCACATCCTCGGCAATAAATCCCACATGCTGCTGGTTCCTGTCCGACTTATAGACATATTTCACCGGATTGAGTCCTGCCAATGTGTCCAAGGCTTCTCGACTGCTCAGTCCCTTGATATTATCCTTATACGCCCTGCTTGACGTTTGCACAATGGCTCCATTGACTGTTACAACTCCGGTAGCAAAGTCTCCACCGATAAGCGGGGTGGAGGTGTATGAGTTGGCTATATAAAGTTTGTTGGAACCTGTCTCAAAAGCCCCTGCAAAATTGCCAATAAAGACATTCCCGGAACCGTTGGCGTTATAGCCGGTGGCATACCCAAGGTAGGTATTGTAAGAACCGGTAGTGTTGTTAAGGCCGGCATAAGACCCTGAAAAGTTGTTGGCATTTCCGGTTGTATTATTGTAACCCGCATAAGTCCCGATGAAGTTGTTCAGGTTGGCGGTATTGGAATAGCCGGCGGCATACCCTGAAAAATTATTGTAGCTGCCGGTGGTGTTACTATAACCGGCATAGGTTCCTGAATAGTTGTTTGCAAAACCGCTGGTGTTGAAGTATCCGGTGTAAGCTCCTGAAAAATTATTTGAATAACCTGCGGTGTTTTTGAAACCGGCTTGATAACCAATAAAATTGTTGTAGGAACCAGTGGAAATGTTTGTTTGACCGAAACCGGCCATGTGTCCGATGAAAGTGTTGTTAGCACCGGTGGAGTTGAGTAGGCCTGCATAAGCTCCGATAAAGTTGTTGGCATTGCCGGTGGTATTTGCATAACCGGCCATATGCCCGATGAAAGTGTTATTTTGGCCACTGTTGCTGCTTGTGCTTCCGCCGTAACCTGCATTGACTCCGAAATAGGAACAACCGTAACCGTCAGCGTTAGCCCCTGCATTAATACCATAATAAGTATAATCTGTATTCTCGGTCCCTGCAAGCGAGCTCTCAGCAAGAGACGACAACATCAGAAACAAACAGAAAATTATCATTCTCGTCTTCATCGTCTTCACCCTCCCTGTAATGATATGTAATTTTTTAATAATACAATTGATGAAACTGAACCGGCCGGGCAAAAAGCCGGCACCGCCTGTCCTGCCTGAAGAAGTGACCGCCAAGTATGAAAAAATTTGATTAAAAAATGCTCTTATGTGAATTGAAAGTCAAGAGCAAATATTTCCACTGTTTTCATCATGGTTTGTCGTAATAAAGAGTGCAACTCTGTAAAAAAATGGGTGCTTGCTATCCGGAAGTCAGACGTGGCCGTCAGCGATAAAACTGCAATCAGCCGACGATGAACAGCACCTCATGCCCATTCACCTAAAACAAATTAAAAATTATTAATGTGGCGAATTGCGATTTGAAAAAATGAAAGATCATGTTATATACAAATAAAATAAGGATTATGATTGCCTTATAAAAAGGAAATGATAAATTTATATATTAATCTTAATATTTTATAATGTTCTTCTATAGTATACTCAACATTGTGTTTAAGCAGGAAACTTGATATGTCTATTCAACAAGAGTACTGGCAGGGATCGGATGGTTTTTCCCTTTTTCAACAGACTTGATAAAGTAAACAGGGATTAAAAGTTTCATATAAAGACATAAGATAAAAAATAATAAGGAGGTGCTTAATATGGTTTATGTCAGGGATATTCTTAAAGCG
This sequence comes from Deltaproteobacteria bacterium HGW-Deltaproteobacteria-1, assembly GCA_002840635.1. Classification (GTDB taxonomy): domain Bacteria; phylum Desulfobacterota; class Syntrophia; order Syntrophales; family Smithellaceae; genus UBA8904. The sequence continues at coordinate 4,512 of PHBN01000043.1, read as the reverse complement.
AAGGATCACAAGATTCATTTCATCTCCCCCAAGGCAACGGTTTACGAAGCGCTGGAGAAGATGAGCCAGTACGAGATTGGTGCTCTGGTGATTATGGAGAACAAAAAAGTCGTGGGTATCATTTCGGAAAGAGATTATGCCAGAAAAATTATTCTCCAGGGAAAAACCTCTAAAGAGACCCTGGTGAAAGAAATCATGTCTTCAGATTTATTTTCTGTTACCCCGGATACAAGCGTAGAAGACGCAATGGTTTTGATGACCGGAAAACATGTTAGGCATTTGCCTGTTTTTGAAAAATCGAAGTTTGTCGGCATCATTTCTATTGGCGACGTCGTAAAGACGATCATATCCAATAAAGATTTTCTAATCGATCAATTAAGTGATTATATTACGGGAAAACATTACTAGAAATGAACAGGCGGCAACGGGGACGTGCTTCAAAATATGAATTCATATTTTGAAGCACGTCCTGCATTGCACACTTTCCTTAAAACGATTAAACAATAAAAATACTATTGATCAAGTCTTGAAGCCGGTGTGGTTGTGTTTATCGGATTGTCCGGTAACGCGTCTACCGTTTTAAGCCACGTGCCTAATTGCGGAAAAACCACAGTCGGTGTTTTCTTTCCCATGACAATGTCAATATGGGCAGTGCCGCTTACGACATACCACTGGTCGTAAGTTGTGGGAGACTTCTTCGATATGATGAACTCATAGGTTGCCTGCGGGCTTACCAGGGCACCGGTGCTCGATGAGAAAATAATCAGCGGCACGGTCATGCGCGACATATTTTCACTATAGTAATAGTACCCGTCATTGCCGGCATTGGGAGGGGGGCCGCCTTTTATCCATTTTGCCCCCAAATCGTTTTCTTTCCCATTTAAATAATGCTCACGAAGAGTATTATTCAAGCCCATGTCCATGTAATGGCCTAAGCTGCGCGCAGAAGCACCGCTTACGCCATAGCGCACCAACCAATCCTCCATGAGGGGGTCCATGTCCTCCACTAGCCAGAAATTCATATAATTGAAGATATTGGGATCTGCGACATCATCAGAAGCCACTGTGTTAATGAGTCCGAAGATGATGTCGGTTGAAGTGGAGATCAACATGCTCGGCAGCAACTGGAGAAATTTATCGGAGATGAAATCAAGCGGCAGAAATATTTCGGAGCCTGTAAACATCCAGAAGATTGTTGAGTCCAGAAGACGCGGCAGCCATGGCACGCCGGCCGGGTCAATTCCTATGAAACCCTTTATATCGGCATTCCTTGTTTTGGCCAGAGCGATGCTGCTTTTGACATGCGGATGGTATCCCAGAGTAAAACGTGACTTGTACCAGGATCTCTTTGCCCACGTTGTAGCAGCACCCCCGTAGTCCAGATAGACGCCCTGCAGATAGGCATAGGCAACCAACCCCCCTGTGCTGTGGCCGCCGATGAACATTCTTTTTCCAGTTACCTCCTTTACCCTGCCGATCGCTGCCGGAACATCTAGAGCGGCCCAGGTGTCAAGAGTATTGAGACTCCTGTCGTTGCTTCCCGTGCTGTGTATCGGAGCGCGGCCGGTGTCCCGGTAATTGACGAGCCATGGGTCATAACCCTGGAGCCAGAGATAGTGCGCCAGACTGTAATAGCGCATCTTGTCGGCTTTAATGTATGTTTCATAGTCTGTTCCCTCCGCATTCAAGGTCCAGGCCGGAGCGCTGGAAACAGACGGTACATCCACGTTATCGTATGCTTTTTTCATATCAGGCGGGGTGCAGGAGAGAAACTGGTTCATGTTCACCATGATACCCGTAAAGATCACTACCGGCGTGCCATTCGTGCGAAACGCCGGAGTTTCAGTCGTGTGAGGCGCATAGCGATAGAGATAGACCGTTCCCCCGTCATCGGCCGTGGCACTGTAGATCCCCTGAGTGTTCAAGGGAACGCTGTTTGAGGCCTCGCTCACCCCTGACGTCTTCCTGGCCAATGAATAAGGGGTGCTGTTGGCTTTGCCTCTGACGTTGACATTAGCGCCCCTGTCGATAAGTATTCTGGCAATATCCAGATGACCATAACTTGATGCAAATAAAAGAGACGTATAGCCATTGCTGTCTCTGGCAAACTTGATGCCCACATAAGAGGCGTAATGCCATCTTCATCTTTAGCATTTATATCCGCGCCATTATTTATTAAAAGCTGCACGGTCTCGGTATTTCCAGCCCAGATTGCGTACATAAGGGGAGTATAGCCTCTGCAATCAGGTTCGTTGATATAAGTACCCTCATTGATAATTTTCTGGACAGCCAAAGAATCACCGCGTGAGGAGGCATGGATAAGTGGAGATTTTGCAGCGCAACCGGAGAAAATAAAAAATATTGCGATGACGAAAGCGAAATAAATATTGTGATGGTTCATGGATGCGCTTCTTTTGTTTTTTATTTCTTAAATGACATGTAAATATGAATACTGCAAATAGTAAATTGTCCAGAATTACCGGTCGATCTTGGCCATTATTTTGAACAAGAAGGGGATTCCGATGACAGCGGCCAGACAATTGGTGTAATGTTCACGGCGTGATCTATATAGGAAGCAGAGGAGGGGCTGACCCGTGATCGGGCTGCCCCTCTTTCGTTAATGACTTTCTGCTTTGATCCCTCTTAAGCGGGACGAGCGTTAGTTCTCTTCAGTTTACTGCGATATAATAACGTTCATTTCGTACCTCTTCAGCTTGATTGAGGTGGTTGATCAACCCCTTTTTCATGTCTGCCGAAGGCATCCTGCCAGAATTTTGGCGCATGGTCCGGGGATCGGGAAAAATCACTGCATGACTTTAAGAATATCGATAAGCACATAACTGTCCTGCTTGTACGCACAGGCGACATTTGGACTTATAGGATTATCAGTTAGCGGATCGCCGGTCACATTATCAAAGCATGTCTCCGTGTTCGGGTCACACTGTGAGAGATCCAATTTTTTCTCGTCATAGGGCCACCCGTAGGAATCACAGGAACCAGCCTTGTTCTTTTGCAGGTAGGTAAGCCACCCTTGGGCCACCGGATTGGTTGCCCACCAGATATGATAGGCCTTCTTTTCAACTGCCGAGGTACCAGCGGCCGAGAACAATTCGAGCGCGGTCGGAGAACCCGCTGCCGAATAGTAAGCTGAATATGTCGTCGAAACGTCTAAGGTTGTGAAGTCCGCCGTCGGCACAACCCAGTCAGGCCTAAGTATGCTACTGATAATGGACGTGTAATTCCCGGGGTTGGGACAGGTGTTCTGTCCAGAGAACGGCATGATGTAGGGGCAGCCGTCGTTGGTACCGTCGTAGACACTGATGTTGGTCATGCAACTTTTTTGTTTTGTCGGGCTGCAACCGGTGTAGGTCATGGTGGCATTTGCGTTCAGTCCGTCAACGGCGCTGATGTCATAATTGATATCCCCGAGAAGGGGGGCAGTAAATTCGTACAGCATGACTTTCTGCGGGGCCGGCATGGTAACGCCCTTTTTGGTTACCCACGTCGTTGTGCCGGATGTTTCGGTTAATCCGGTGACATAATTGTTATAGTACCATCCAGGGCCGGTATATGTACCGACAGTTACCGTCGGCGGCACGATCCGAAGGACCTCTCCTGCTTCTAGGTCAACTTTGTTTGAAATGGAGATCTTCTGGCTCACACCGCTGACTCGGGTGATGTAAAAAGCCGTGCCGGATCTTTCGAAGGCTGCACTCATGGAGGCCCACTTGCTCGAATATTCTGCCGGATCAGACCCGGCGTTGCAATTTTTAAGATGTTGCTGTCGTAGATCGGAAACGGAGATATGCTAGGGTTCACCGTAAGGGTAAAATTCTGAGTCGCATTGGGGAAAATGCCGTTACTGGCAGTAAAGATCAATGGGTAGGTGCCCGCAGTTCCGGTTGCCGGTGTTCCTGCCAAGATGCCGCTTGTCGTATTGAAGGTCACACCTGTCGGCAACGTTCCGTTCAGGGCAAATGTTGGATCGGGATTGCCGCTTGCCCTAACAGTAAAGGTACCGCCTGTTCCTTCAGTAAATGTCGTATTATTGACACTCGTGATGGTCGGAGCAACTACGAGGCTCCAGACATCAGGTGTAGGAGTACCGCTGCCGGTACAACCTGTAATACTCATAATCAACAAAACCGCCAGTAACATCAATCTTTTTTTCATTGCATTCTCCTAGTTTGAACTATAAGTATTATAGATGTAAAGCAATCGTACTAGCCTTTTAATCCTGCTCACGCGGGATGAGTGTTAATTATCCGTTGCTTGTTGCGTGGTGGTTGATTATTCCCTTTCTTAAAGATGGCCCTGGAGTAGTTTGAAAACATTGCTCCAACTCAATGTGCCGGGAGCACTTACTTGGTTTTTTCGCTGTTGATGCCCAGTTTCTCCATTTTATCAGTAAATGTGTTCCGGTTGATTCCCAGAAAGGCCGCTGCCGTGCTTTTAACATTACTGGAGCGTCTCAGGGCGATTTTAAAAAGACCTTTTTCCACCATCGCCATG
>PHBN01000354.1 GCA_002840635.1 Deltaproteobacteria bacterium HGW-Deltaproteobacteria-1 | reverse complement strand
CCGAAGGCATTACGATCAGTCCCGCGGCACTTTCCTGGATTGCCGAAGCGGGTGACGGAAGCATGCGCGACGCCCAGAGTATTTTTGATCAGGTCATTGGCTATGCCGGTTTGAATATTTCAGATGACGACGTGGAAGATATCCTGGGACTGGCCGACCGCAAGTACCTGTACCGCCTTTCCGAGGCCGTTTTGTCGCGCAGCGCAGGCACCTGCCTGACGATCCTGGAAGAAGCCTACCTCGCCGGCATTGATATGAAACACTTTTACACAATGCTTCTGAGGCATTTCCGAAATCTGCTGCTGGTCAAAATCGCAGCGGACGAAAGTTCATCTTTCGATATTCCTACGGAACAGGTGGAAAAACTAAAAACACAGACACTCAATGTTTCCCGCGAAACGCTGCAGCGTTATCTGGACATTCTGCTTTCCGAAGCCGACAGTCTGCGCCGCAGCCAGGAAGTACGGATGAAAATGGAAATCATCCTGATCAGAATGGCATACCTGGAGCCGATTCTTCCGGTGGGAGAAATTCTGGCGGCTCTCGAATCCATGGAGCAAAAGCTCCAAAACGGAATGCCGTCCGGCGGCAGGATGGATCCTATGCCCAGTGCCCCGAAACAGATTCCCGTACAGCAGCCGGCCGGCGTTCAGCGACCAGCCAAAGACCCCCCCGCGAAACCAACGTCGGCGGAAGCGGCAAAACATCATACTGATAGGCCTGTGTCGGGAGACGACTTGAAAAAGTTTATCCAAAGGGAAAATCCGCCGCTGGGGGCAAAAATTGAAGCTGCTGAAGTTCTGGGATTCGAAAACGGCTGTTTAACCCTGGGATTTCCCAAGGGGTATCTTTTTATCGACAGCATTATGGAAAAAACTCAAAAAGAAGAACTGGAAAGAATTGCGGGGATTTATTATTCACAAAATGTTTCCCTGGCGGTTCAAACCATAGATTCGCCAAAGACAAACGGCAATGGCGGAAGCGCTCGCGGCATCAGGGCCAATAACATGAACGATATCAGGCGCGAAGCCATGAATAATCCGCTGTTTCAGAAAGTGCTGGCCCAGTTTGAAGGGGCTGAATTGATAGAAATTAAACCAATTACTGATAAAAAACAGGGGGGATAAGCAAGTGCACAACATTGGAAACATTGTAAAACAGGCAAAAAAAATGCAGGAAAAAATGGGTCGGCTCCAGGAAGAGCTGGCCCTCAAAACGATTGAAGCACAGTCCGGAGGCGGCATGGTAAAGGTGACTGTGAACGGTAAGTTTGAAATCGTTTCTCTGAAAATCGAGAAAGAAGTTGTCAACCCTGAAGACATTGACATGCTGCAGGATCTGATCGTAGCGGCTGTGAATGAGGGCATTCGCAAGTCCCAGGAAATGGCTTCCTCGGAAATGGCCAAGATTACGGGCGGATTGAACCTTCCCGGCATGGGCATGTAAGGCAATCCATGAAATCCTACGCACAACCGATCAAACGCCTGATTGATGAACTGGCCAAGCTTCCTGGGATCGGGGCAAAGACGGCGGCCCGGCTGGCCAATTATATACTGCGCGCCACGCCGGATGACGTTGAGAAACTGGCGGAGAGCCTGGTCGAGGTGAAACGCAGAATCCGGCTCTGCAGTATCTGCCTCAATCCGACGGAAGAAGATGTCTGTCACATTTGCCGGGTTGCGCTTCATCTTTCGTCACTGCGGCCTACGCAAAAGTAGGCCTCATTCCTCAATATTCGCGCGCCTTGCCTCTGACTGTTTTAAGGCGTCATGGAGCAAACAGTTTTATGGACACAGAGCTAAAAAAAACCACAATAAAATTGCGGCGGATTCACACGAAACGCATTACCGCGGCGGTTCGGAAATTATTTATTGAAGCCAACCGAAATCTGGGACCGGACGTGGTTTGTTCTCTGCGCTCTGCACTAAAGCGGGAAGAATCGCCAATCGGAAGACAGGTGCTTTCGAAAATACTCCAGAACGCCGACATTGCCTGCCGGGACGCAATGCCGATTTGTCAGGATACCGGCCTGGCGGTTTTGTTTGTCGAGGCAGGTCAGGACGTCCATATCGTTGGCGGGAGCCTGCACGATGCCCTTCAAGAGGGGGTGCGGCAGGCCTACCTGGAAGGATATCTTCGCAAATCCCTTTGTGATCCTTTTACCAGAACCAATACCGAGGACAATACCCCGGCGGTCATCCACACGGACATTGTGCCCGGCAACCATTTAAAAATCATTGTCATGCCCAAAGGCGGCGGCAGTGAAAACATGGGCGCCGCCCGAATGCTCACGCCTTCTGCGGGCATTGACGGCATTAAACAATTTGTCCTGGAAACCGTGGAAAAAGCAGGAGCCAATCCTTGCCCGCCAATTATCGTCGGCGTCGGTATAGGCGGATCGCTCGAGCAGGCTTGCATCCTCGCGAAAAAAGCGCTTTTAAGGGAAGTGGGACAAAAGAACCAGTCGGACAAACGGCTGGCGAAGTTGGAAAAAGAACTTTTTGAAAACATTAATAAAACAGGCATAGGGCCCGCCGGGATGGGCGGCAGGGTAACGACCTTGGGCGTTCACGCGGAGATGACACCCTGTCACATCGCCTCCCTGCCAGTGGCGGTCAACATCCAGTGCCACGCAGCCAGGCACCGGGAAATAACACTATGAAAAAAGTGGATACCAGACTCGAAAACAATCCTATCCGGATCCAGACTCCTCTTAATAAAGAGGTCTGCCTTTCATTACGGGCGGGAGACATGGTGCTCCTGAGCGGCGAGGTTTACACGGCCAGGGACGCGGCGCACAGGCGAATGTATGATTCATTAAAGAAGGACCTTGTTCTGCCTATTGATTTATCGACAGCGACTCTTTTCTATGCCGCTCCATCGCCTGCTCCGCCGGGCAGGGTGATCGGCTCGATCGGTCCGACAACCAGCTATCGCATGGATGCGTTCACGCCTGTGTTCATCGAACATGGACTCAAAGGAATGATCGGCAAAGGTGGCCGGTCTCCGGAGGTGGTCAAAGCGATCCGTCGGTATAAAGCGGTTTATTTCGGCGCGATCGGCGGGATCGCCGCCCTGACAGCCCGGTGCGTAAAAAAAGTGGAACTGGTTGCCTATGAAGATTTGGGACCGGAGGCAATCCGAAAGCTCACCGTCACCGATCTGCCGCTGGTTGTCATCAATGATTCACAGGGCAATGATCTGTACCAATCTGAACAGAGCAAGTGGCGTATTCTTTCGAAATAAAGCTCCCGACAGATAAAATGAAAAAATATTGACTCGAAAAAATTTCTATAATAAGGGTGTTTT
>PHBN01000353.1 GCA_002840635.1 Deltaproteobacteria bacterium HGW-Deltaproteobacteria-1 | reverse complement strand
GGAGATCCTGGATGTATTTACGCCCCTGACGCTGCGCGATTATGTGAATTGTCCCGAAGGTTCCTGTTACGGGGTATTGCGTTCAACCCGTCAACTGCTGAAAGTGGCATCTCTGAATAATCTGTCCGTTGAGGGACTTTGTCTGGCCGGACAGAATGCCGTCGCGCCGGGAGTGATGGGCAGTATCCTGGGATCTTTCAACGCCGTGAGGCAGCTGATCGGCGCCCGGCGTTTTAACGGGGAATTATCCCGATTACTCTAATGCTGGACGGCAACGCTGATTTGTGCTAGTTTTCGCGGCACTTTCGTTTTGGAAAAAAACCGGGGCAGCGGTCGGATATTTCACGGAACCATAATATTATTAGCCATAAGCGTCATTGTAAGGAGTCTTCCGAAGTTCATGACACGTCAGGATATAGAAAATGAAGTCCGCGATATCTTTCTCAGGGAATTTGAAGTTGAAAATCCCGAACTGGATGTCAATTTGCGTGAAGCCTACGGTTTTGACAGTATTGACGCTATTGACCTGCTTTTGGAAATCGAGAAGTTCCTGGGGTCTGAGCTGACGCGGGATGAGAAAAAACAGGCGATGGACATCCGCACCATGCGCCAGATCATTGATTATGTCGAAATGCTGGCGGAAAAACGCCGCGCAGCGCAGGGATAGAGCAAATGACAGATCGCAGAGTCGTTATAACAGCTTGTTCGGCAATAACACCCATCGGTCACGGCAGGGATAAAATCGTCGAAAGCCTTCTGAAAGGGATTTCCGGCGTTAAACCGCTGCGCGAAGATGAACTGATCGGCCGCTTTATTCATTCGCGCGTTTACGGCACGGTGAGTGAGCCGATCGTGTATGACTTCAAAAGGCAGCACCGCAAGACCATGGGGCCGGTGGCTTATTATGCCTGCCAGGTTGCCAAGGAAGTGCTGGAGCAGTCGGGGCTTTCCCCCGAGTTTGTAACGGGAGGACGTCTGGGCATCGCGTTTGGATCGATTCACGGTTCGCCCACGGTTCAGCGCGATATCTACAAAATATTTCTGGGAGCAAAAGATAAAGAAACCTATCAAACCATCGGCGCCGTCGATTACCTGAAATCCATGGTGCATACGACCGCGGTAAATATTTCAAAGATGTTCGGCATTACCGGCCGCATTATTTCTTCGGGGACTGCCTGCACCACGTCGAGCCAGTCCATCGGTTTTGGTTACGAGTCGGTCAAGTACGGCCTGCAGGACGCCATGCTTTGCGGCGGGGCGGATGAATATGACACGATCACGGTTGCGGTTTTTGATAATCTCCTGGCCTGTTCCACCGCTTTTAACGATCAGCCGGAAAAAACGCCCCGTCCGTTTGACAGGGCGCGTGACGGTCTTGTGGTCGCCGAAGGTGCGGGCGCCGTCATGCTGGAAGAGTATGAATTTGCCAAAAAACGCGGCGCGCCGATCCTGGGCGAGGTGATTGGCTTCGCCTGCAACTCCAACGGAGGAGACCTGATCCTTCCCAATCTTGAAGGTATTACCAAAACACTGCAACTGGGTCTTGAAAACGCAGAAATTTCCGCCTCGGAAGTTGATCTGATAAGCGCTCACGCCACCGCCACCAAGATGGGTGATATTATTGAGGCGCAGGCTATCGGTACGGTTTTTGGCTCCAATCCCCATGTGACGGCTCTCAAGAGCTACATGGGACACACGATGGCGGCCTGCGGAGTCATTGAAACGGTTTTAACGCTTTACATGATGCAGGAGAATTTTATCGCCCCGACGCTCAATCTCGAAGACATTGA
>PHBN01000042.1 GCA_002840635.1 Deltaproteobacteria bacterium HGW-Deltaproteobacteria-1 | reverse complement strand
TTACCGGCCGTCACATGGAAATGATGAAAGATGAAGCCATTGTCTGCAACATCGGCCATTTTGACAGTGAAATCGAAATGAGTTACCTCGAATCAAGCAGGACCTGCAGGAAAGAAACTATCAAACCGCAGGTTGATAAGTGGACACTTAAATCGGGACGTTCCATCATTGTGCTGGCGGAAGGGCGGCTGGTGAACCTGGGATGTGCGACAGGCCATCCGAGCTTTGTCATGAGCAACAGCTTTACCAATCAGACGCTTGCACAGCTCGAACTGGCTGCAAAGAAATATGCCGTGGGCGTTTATACGCTTCCCAAAAAACTGGACGAAGAGGTGGCAATGCTGCATCTGTCCAGGCTGGATGCCAGGATTTCAAAATTGACGAAAAAACAGGCCGAGTATCTCGGTGTTCCGGTTGACGGACCCTACAAACCCGAATACTACCGGTATTGATCTTTTCTTATCAACGCATCCCCATGAAGACGGGGATGCGTTTTTTTTTATTATCAGGTTCTGATCTTATAGAACAGGTAAGCGGCAAGACTGCCAAAGAGGACGTTTGAAGCCCAGGCGGCCACGAAAACGGGCAGGATTCCCGATCGTCCCAGGGACATGCTGAACGCGTGGACGATCCAGTAGGAAAAACCAATAAAGATGCCGCTGGCCAGGCTCTGCATGACTCCACCACTTCGTTCCGAACGCACGGAAAAGGACATGCCGATCAGGACAAGAATCAGGCAGACAAACGGGAAGGCGATTTTGCCCTGCAGATCAATCCGGTATCTGGAAACGTCGTACCCCTCCGACCGTATTTTGTTCACATACCGCCTGAGTTCAAAGAAACCCATTTTCTCAGCGTCCTTCTGGATAATTTTAAAATCATTCGGCCCTTCGGGAAGCGGAATGACTTTCTCATTTGACCATTCAAGCGACGGGCTGTTATTCTCATCAATCGTTGTGATGACCATATTATAAAACACCCATTGATTGTTTTTCCATTCCGCTCTCTGGGCGTCGATGCGTCTCTTCAGTGAGAAATCGGGATTGAGTTGGTTAATGGTTATGCCGCGCAGGATATTTTTATCAACTTCAAACAGTTTGAAATTGTATATGGCCTGATGACTTCGATACCAGATTTCATTTTGTTTGAAAAACCCCATGGCTTTTTGCTTTTGCATTTCCACCTTTATGATGTTCTCTGTTTTCTGAATGGAGAAAGGCGTGACCAGTTCCGTAAAAAAGAATAAAAAGAGCGATACAATCGCCGCCACTGCCAGAGTCGGGACGGCAATACGGTACAGGCTGATGCCGTTGGCTTTCATTGCTGTGATTTCGCTGAATTTGGACAGGAAACTGTACGTCAGCAACGTAGAGAGCAGGATTGCCGCAGGCAGTGTCAGGGAAATGATCAGGGGAATGGAATATAAAAAATAAGACCCGATCTGAGCTGCTGTCGCTTTATTGCTCATGAACATGCGGCTTTTTTCAAAAAGATCGACAAGTATGTACAGCGCGACGAACGTGACACACGTTATCAAAAAAAACCTTAAAAATTCCCTGAGAATATATTTATCAAGCAATTTCAATTATATGCCCTCAACGATGATGCCTGTTGCGTCCTGAATAAGCAGAAATCATTTGCAAAGGAGAAAGTTCTTTATAAGCGAAATAAAAGAGAAGAATTCCTGCAACGGCAAATAATACATTCGGGGTCCAGACACCGACAGCCGGGGAAAGCCTGCCGGTTTCCGCTAGCGCCTCCCCTCCAATGCGTAAAAGATAGTAAGCGGCGACAATTATAATGCCGACGGCAAAACCACGGGATTTAACAGCCCGGTGGCTGGTAATGCCCAGGGGCAGGGCCAGCAGTCCGAAGAATATACAGGAAAGAGGAAGGGAAAATTTTTTATGCACTTCAATGGCCAGTTCACGAACAGCCGCACCATCCAGCCCCGGTTTTTTCATCCGCTCCAGGAGTTCCGTCAAGGTCATTTCGGTGCTGGACTTGTATTCTTCTGAATAAGTGGCAAGCGTTGTGGACAGGTCCAGGATCAGATCATAGGTCCTGAAATCCACTTTGCGGTAGTTTTTCAAGTCAGCGCTCACGGTGTGAATGGAGCCGTTTTCCAGCCGCAGTTTTACAATCATCTTTTTCGAATCGGCCACCAGAGACGCTTTTTTCGCAATAATCGTGTTTTGTTCTTCCATACTTCGTTTGTCTGAAATAATGACCCCTTCCATGTATTCGCCGTTTGCCGGAATTTTGTCTGCATACAAAATCAGGTCTTTAAAATCCGAGTTGAATACTTTTTCCTTGATTCCTATGCTGGCGTTTTGTGCGGCCAGTTCAAAAAGAAGTTTCTTTGTGGCAAAGTTGCTCTGCGGCACGAGATAATATCCAATGATCATCGTGCACGCGAATGTCAGCAGGGAAGCAACTGCAACGGGATAATAAATCTGGAGCAGGCTCACTCCTGCCGCCTTGAGGGCCGTAATTTCATTATCCGCGGAAAAAGTGCCCATGGCAATCAGGATGGAGACCAGAAGCGCAATCGGGATGGTAAACATTAAAAAAGAAGGCATGATGAGCATCACCAGGTGCAGGATGTCCAAAACACTGATTCCCTTGTTGACCATCAAGTCCATGATTTGAAGAATCCTGCCCATTAACAGGACAAACGTCAGGACAAAAAGAATAAGGAAAAAAGGAAAAGCGATTTCCCGGAATATGTAGCGGTTGATAATTTTATTCATAAGGCAATTAACAAAAATTTTTTAAAAACTAGCATGTATCGATCATATTGTACAAGAAAAACATCATAACATCGCGAAACCGCTTTTACCTGCCAAATCATATTGTTTTGTTGACAGCCGAATACATTTTGCCTATATTCTTTCGAATTTCAAGTGACTTGCCAACTGTAGAAGGGAAATAATCAGGGAGTGAAAAAATGAAAAAAAGATGGATTGCCGCCGGGCTTCTCCTTTTCGGCGGTGTACTGTCGGCAATTTCCTATTATTTCTGGGATGTTCAACTGATGTACTATTGCCAGGGGTTGAACAGGTCCCTTGTGGGCGCTGCTGAAATCATCACACAGGCCGGTGATTCCCTGTGGTATTTCATTTTACTGGTCCCGGCTTTTATTGTTATCCGCTTTGTATGGAAGAATGAGCAATGGTCGGCAAAGATTCTTTATCTGCTTCTGTGCATTTCCCTGTCCGGTATTTTAAACATTGGTATCAAATGGCTGACAGGAAGGAACCGGCCGATTAATCTCATTGAGGATGGTGTGTTCGGGTTTGATTTTTTTCGAATCATTTTCCTGTATGAAACCACCTCTTTCCCGTCCGGGCACACGGTGACAGCTTTTGCCCTGGCCACGGCTTTCAGTTTTTTATATCCCCGATGGAGTTTCCCTGCCTTTTTGATTGCGGTCATGATTGGTCTTAGCCGTGTCGTTTTGACGGCTCATTACTTGAGCGACGTGATTGCCGGTGCCGTCGTCGGCGTGATATGTTCGCTGGGGGTTAAATATCTGTTTGACAGATTCTATATTGAGCTCAATGAGAGCGTTTAAAGACATGATGAAAAAAAGATATATTCTGTTTTTGATACCCTTCATTCTCTATATTGCGCTGCTGGGTGTCATGCCGCAAATGGAGCCGGATGAAGCCCGCTACAGCCTGATTGCCAGTGCGATGAACGAGACGGGAAACTATGTCACTCCCCATATCAAAAATACCATTTACCTGGAAAAACCGCCCATGGTCCCCTGGGTGACGGCAGTATTTTTTAAACTATTCGGAGAGAACGATTTTTCTGCGCGATTATTTGCGGGGCTTTGCGCGTGGGGCTGCATCTTGCTGACATTTTTTATCGGGCGGCACTTTCGAGATGAAAAAACCGGTCTGTATGCGGCGGCCGTTCTGACAATTTCCATATTCCCGTTCATTCTGGGCAGAATTAATATTCTGGATATGCCCCTGACATTTTTTGTGTGTCTTTCCATCTGGCTGGGATATTTGTCATTGAGTACAGAGAAAAAACAATACCTTTTCTGGCTTTTTTATTTGACCTGCGCCCTGGCTTTTTTGACAAAGGGGATTATTGGAATCGTTTTCCCCTTTGCCATACTGCTTATCTGGCTCATCTGGACAGGGCGCTGGCGTGAAATCCTGAAACTGATCTCGCCGGTGGGGATCGTGATTTTTCTGATGGTGGCTTGTCCCTGGATTTATCTGGCGCAGAAAGAGAATTCAGATTTTCTCTGGTTTTTCTTTGTCCGTGAGCACTTTCTCCGTTTCACCACACAGATGCACGGGAAGGCGGAACCCTTTTATTATTTTCTGCCGTTTATTATCGGAGGGACATTTCCCTGGTCTGTTTATCTGATCGGGGCCTGGCAGGGGAAAAACAAGACAACCTCTCTTTTCCAAAAAGACGAAAATAAGCTGCTGGTGGTCTGGTTTTTGTTTATTTTTCTGTTTTACTCGGCTTCTTCATCCAAACTCGTCACTTACATTGCGCCGCTGTTTTTGCCCATCGCCCTTTTCGCTGGTCAGATCTTCCGCATTTACGATGAAGAACTCACGGAGCCTTCAGGAAAAAGGAAGATTTTTTATCGCCTTGCCCTTTACATTCAGTCATTTCTTATTCTGGTCGCTGTCCTCCTGCCGCCGATCCTGAAACCCTATTCTGACGACGCCAAAGGTCTGGTTGTGATGATCTCCGGTCAGTGGTGGCTTTACATTCTTCCAGTCGTGCTGGTGGCGATCTTGATGATTTTTCTGCCTGACTGGATTGCCCGCAAAGCCCGCTCCGGATGGTTTGTAACAATGTATCTTCTTTCCGGTGTCCTTTTAGCCGGTACGCTTTTACCGATCACAGATTTTCTGTCTCCTTATCGCAGCTCACTGGTTGCCAGAGATGCGATTGCCCGTTACGTGCCGGCAGGGCATTTATTATATCAGTACCGCATCAATTTTTATGGCATTGATTTTTATAACAAAATTCGAACGCCGGTTGTTGAGGATTTCGGTGAACTGGCGGACGGCATTATAAAAATGCCTGAAATGGAAATGAAGAAATATTTTTTCTCGGTCCAGGGGTTTCATGAAAAAGTCGAGCAGGAAAAGGAAATTTATTGTATTACACAGTTTCCGGAAAAACTGAAACAGCTGCAGTCGAGATATGCGCATGTCGATGTTCTCTGGGAGAATGGCGCATTTTATCTTTTGCACATTCGAAATAAGACAAAGGATTGATGTTTTATGAAAATAAGAAAAGATTTTCTGCCTTTCAGCCGTCCGTCCATCAGCGAGACGGAAATAAGCGGTGTTGTTGCCTGCCTTAAATCAGGCTGGATCACCACGGGGGCGCTTTGCAAGGCATTTGAAGATAAGTTCTGCCGGTTGACCGGTGCGAAACAGGCAATCACATTGAACTCGGCCACTGCCGGCATGCACCTGATGCTGAAGGCCCTTAAGCTGCATGAAGGGGACGAAGTGATCACACCTTCCATGACATTTGCTTCAACCGTCAATATGATCGCCCTCCATAAGGCAAAACCCGTTTTCGTCGATGTTGACTATGGGACACTGAATATCAATTGTGATTTGATCGAGGAAAAAATATCATCAAAAACCAGGGCAATCATTCCTGTGCATTTTGCGGGAATTCCTGTGGACATGGATAAAATAAACAGGCTGGCCCGTAAGCATCATTTAACCGTCGTCGAGGACGCTGCTCATGCCGTGGGTACCTGTTATAAGGGGATTCATGCCGGTGGTTTCGGCCACCCCGCTATCTTTTCATTTCATCCGATCAAGAATATAACGACAGGTGAGGGCGGAATGATCACGCTCAACAGTGCCGGCCTGGAAAAGAAATTGCGTTTGATGAGATTCCATGGAATAGAAAGAGACGCTTGGAAAAGGTATGGCAAAGGCGGAAATCCATCCTATGATATCATGGAGCCGGGGTACAAATACAATATGCCGGATGTGCTGGCGGCGCTGGGATTGGCTCAGATGGATCGATGGAAAGAATTGAATGCGCGCCGTCAGGTGCTGGCGGGGCTTTATCTGGATGGCTTGAAGGGTTTGCATAAGCTGGATCTGCCTCAGGTGCCTCAGTACGAGCACACCCATGCTTGGCATTTGTTTATTGTTAAGATAAAGGATTATCCACGGGATGCCTTTATGGAGAAGCTGGCAGACTATAATATCGGTTACGGCCTGCACTTTCCTCCGGCGCATGCATTGTCTTATGTCAGGAAGAAATATGGCAGCGCAGGCAGGTCGCTTCCGGAAACAAAACGGGCGGCCGAGAGAATCATATCGCTGCCTTTATTTCCTGATATGACTGAGGATGACGTTCAGTATGTCTGCAGGGCAGTAAAGGAGATTTTAAAATGATCAGGGTGCAGGTTTCGGTGGTTATACCGGTATATAATGAAGAAGCAAACCTGGAGGCATTGATGGGCAGGCTTTTGCCCGTGATGAATGATATGGGGAAAAGCTTTGAAGTGATTCTGATCGATGACGGCAGTAAAGACAATTCGCTCAATCTTCTAAGGGAATTTGCACGCGAACCTTTTATAAAGATTGTGGAACTGACCAGGAATTATGGCCAGCATGCTGCCATTATGGCGGGATTTTCGGTTGTGCGCGGGAATATGATTGTGACGATGGATGCGGATTTGCAGAATCCCCCCGAAGAGATACCGAATCTGGTCCGTGTAATGGAAGAGGGCGGTTACGACGTCGTCGGAACCATTCGCAGGGGAAGAAAGGATTCTTTTCTCCGAATATTGCCGTCAAAGATCATCAATATGGTCGCGCGTAAAATTACCGGGGTGAGCATGCGTGACTGGGGATGCATGTTGCGCGCATACAGCCGTCCGGTGGTTGAACGAATGATCGAATGCCACGAGCAGGCGACTTTTATTCCTGCGCTGGCAACTGTCTTTGCAAAGCGGGTGACGGAAATAGAAGTGTCACACGAAGAGCGGTTCGGCGGCAAATCGAACTATCCGTTGCGCAAGCTAATCAACCTTCAGTTTGACCTTGTGGCTTCTTTTTCCAACCTGCCCATCAAACTGATTATGTACGGAGGCATTCTTATGTCTTTCATGGGAGTGTGCTTCGGTGTGTTTCTGGCTGTCGCGCGTCTGGTTTACGGGGTCCGCTGGGCGGCCGAAGGCATTTTTACATTATTCGCGGTTTTGTTCGTCTTTGTCGGTTTGCAGTTTTTTGCGCTCGGAGTGATCGGCGAATACATCGGACGGATCTACGGCCAGGTCCGCAAGCGGCCTGAATATGTCATTGAAAATATTTATTGTGCAAATAATGAGGAAGGCGATATTCGTTGAAAACGATAGCCCTAGCCTATCATAATATGGGAATTGCCGGGCTTAAGGCTCTGGCCCGCCACGGGTTTGACATTGCCGCTGTCTTTACGCATGAAGATGATCCCGGGGAGAACTGCTGGTTTGGCTCAGTAAAGGACTGGGCCCTGCAGCACGGGATTCCATGCTATACAACCGACAATATCAATAATGAAGAATGGGTTGACAGGATAAAATCATGGAAACCCGATGTTCTTTTTTCCTTTTATTATCGCAAAATGATTGGGGGAAAAATACTGGAAATTCCGAGGTTGGGTGCCCTGAATTTGCACGGATCGCTTCTGCCTGCCTACCGCGGGAGGTGCCCTGTAAACTGGGTGCTGGTTAAGGGAGAAGAAAAAACAGGCGTCACTCTTCATTTCATGGTTGAAAAGCCGGACGCGGGTGATATTGTCGGACAGAAAGAAATATTGATTGATTTTCATGATACCGCCCGGACGCTGTACGATAAATTATGTGAAGCGGCGGATGTTTTGTTGGATGAACTGCTTCCGGTCATCAAAACCGGGCAGATACCGCGCAGAAAGCAAAATCTGGCCGAGGGCAGTTATTACGGAGGGAGACGTCCGGAGGATGGCCGGATCGACTGGACGCGTCCTGCCAAAGATATTTACAACCTGATACGCGCCGTAACGGATCCTTATCCGGGGGCGTTTGCACTCCTGGAAAATGGAGACAGGGTCATCATCTGGCATGCCTTGCCGGTACAGGAACATGATATGAACGGACAAGCCGGTGACATGGACTATGCAGGTCAGGATGTTCTCGTGAAAACTGGCAAAAATGCTATAAAACTTTTAGATGTTGAGGTACAGGGTACAAAACTAAGAGGTTTTGAAATTGGTAAATTTTTTAAAATGAGAAAGGTGATGAAACTTACATGAAGATATTAATACTTGGCGTAAACGGTTTTATCGGACACCATCTGGTGAATAGAATACTGGCCGAAAAGGAAAGCCTACGTGGAAGACCCCATTGGTGTTTACAATCTCGATTTTGAAATGAATGTTAATATCATCAAACAATGCGTGAAATATCATAAACGCGTTGTATTCCCTTCAACATCGGAGGTTTACGGAGCGTGCAATGACCCGGAATTCAAGGAAGACGAAAGCTATCTGGTTGTGGGGCCCATCAGCAAAGAACGATGGATCTACTCATGCTGCAAGCAGCTTCTGGATCGCGTCATCTATGGATACGGTACGAGAGGCCACCTGGAATTTACGCTGTTCAGGCCGTTCAACTGGATCGGGCCAAGGCTTGACTCTCTGGACACAGCAAAAGAGGGAAGCTCACGCGTGGTGACACAATTCATTGCCGAATTGCTCCTGAAGCGGCCGATCAACCTGGTTGATGGCGGTCTGCAGAAACGCTGCTTCACTTACGTGGATGACGGGATTGCCGCATTGATGAAAATCCTGGAGAACAAAAACGACGTCTGCAAAAATGAAATCATCAATATTGGAAATCCGGACAATGAATGCTCGGTGAAAGAACTGGCCGGCATGCTCAAAAAATTATTTCTACAGCACCCCGACCATCAGCATGATTCAATCCACTCGGACATTATTGAGATTCCCGCGGAATCTTATTACGGTAAAGGCTATCAGGACATATATACGCGCAAGCCAAGCATTGAGAAGGCAAGAAAACTGCTGGCCTGGGAACCGAAAGTGGACTTGCAGGAATCCCTGCGGCTGACGCTGAATTCATTCCTGGAAGAAAATAAAGCCGTAACGGTGTAACAGGATTTGCGTGGAACGCTTTATGGGAATGCTTGGATTAAAAATTGACGTCGATACCTACTGGGGAATGAGAAACGGTGTTCCCCGTTTGCTGCGGACGTTAAGGGATTTTCATGTTCAGGGGACTTTTTTTTTAAGCATCGGACCTGACAACTCCGGGCGTGCCGTGCTGCAGCTCATTAAAAATCCGCGTTTCTTAAAAAAAATGATGAGGACAAAGGCGGCCAGTCTTTACGGCTGGAAAACCGCGTTTTACGGGACGCTTTTATCTGCACCGATGATTGCTCTGTCGTTCCCGGATCTTGTTTTTCAAATTATGGATGAAGGCCACGAGGTTCAATTCCACGCGTGGGACCACCGCCGCTGGCAGGATGAACTGACAGTGAAATCGGAAAGATGGATTGAACAGTGGTTTGACGCCGGGATCAGCGGTTTCGAAAAGCTGACGGGCAGGAAACCGACGGCATTCGGGGCGCCGTCCTGGCTGATTGATGATCGGGTTCTGCAAATTATTCAAAAATATCATTTTGAATATTTAAGCTGCACCCGGGCAAAAGCGCCTTTTATCCATGATAACCCTGTTATTCTGGAAATTCCGTCCGATCTGCCGTGTTTCGAAGAACTGGATCCCCGAAAAGATGTGGCGATTCTGAGCAACATGATCAGCGACGGAGGAAATCATGTTCTTCCCGTACATGCCGAAGTCGAGGGGGGGATTTTCGAAGAAAAGTTCAGAGAGCTATTGAAAACCGCTTTGGCAGGAGGTGTAAAAATTACGGGCCTGGACGGCATGAAAGCCGGTCTGGATGTACGTCATCTGACCAGAAGAAAGCATCGAATGGAGCTGCTTCCCGGCAGGCATTCTCCCTGTGCCGTATAGCCCCTCCCTATGGCCATAAGTAATTAAAATAATTTATCATATTCTTTTATAACATCCCTTTTTAGACATCTTTTTGGGCGTCTTATGCTTGACATTGGTTTTTTGATGTGTTAGCCACTTCAGCAATGAGGTTTGAAAGAAGGTTTTTTAGGCTTCAGCTAAAGGGGAAAGATGTCGGATAACTTTTTTACGTTAATGATCATACCTCGCCGTAAGAGCGCTGTCAGAAAGATTTCTCTTTCGAGTAATCTGGTTCGCGGTCTTTTTATTGGTTCACTCCTTGCCGTCCTCTTAAGCCTGTATGTCGTTTATGATTACGCAAGCATCAAAAGAGACCGTGCAGAGCTTGCCCGCCTCAGGCAGCAAACCGTTCAGCAATCAAGGGAGATCATCGGCCTTGCGGTAAAAGTAGACGAATTTGCCGACCGGATGGAAGAGTTTAAGCAGTTTGACAGAAGATTAAGGCTCATGGCATCCGACGATATCGGACAGGACAAGAAAGTTCCTCTGGGCATCGGAGGTTCAAACAGCAGCCAGATTCACTTGAAAGAGCTGATCGACAAGGACCAGGAAACGCTTGTATCCGGCTTACATAAGAGCATGGCCCAACTGAGTGAGGAAGCCAATGAAAGGGAGCAGAGTTTCAATGAGCTCCTGATTTTTCTTCACGAGCAGAAGTCCATTCTTGCCGCCAAACCGTCCATCTGGCCGGTCATGGGATGGGTGACATCCGAGTTCGGGGTCCGGCAGAATCCTTTCGGGACGAGCAGCGAATTTCATAAAGGCATCGACATTGCGACAGGAATGGGCAGAGAAGTAGCGGCCGCAGCAGACGGAATTGTTGTTGAAGTCAGCCAGGGTTCTGATGACGGCAATAGTGTCAGGGTCGAACACGGCTACGGTCGTTCCACAAGCTATTCGCACTTAACGAAAGCGGCTGTTAAGCAGGGAACTCGCATCAAAAGAGGCGACTTGATCGGATATGTCGGCAGTACCGGACGCAGTACGGGGCCGCATCTCCATTATGCCGTTTATATAAATAATGTCCCGGTCAATCCAAGAAAATACTTGAAATAATCCACGAATCTGAATTAATATTAAAAATCGTCGATCCCGGGCGGTTTTGAGGGAGTTATTCACCGGTAACAGTACCGGTTTTTTTTTAAAAGGTGACAAATGCTGGGTGCAATCCTTAAAAAAATAGTAGGAACAAAGAACGACAGGGAACTGAAGAGACTGTCCGTGCTGTTAGATGAAGTGAACCATTTTGAAAAAGAATTGATGTTGCTCAGTGATGCCGATCTGCAGGCAAAAACGGCCTATTTCAAAGAGAAACTCCAGAACGGGTTAACGCTGGATGATATTCTGACTGAGGCATTTGCTGTGGCGAGAGAAGCCTCGCGCCGTACGTTAATGATGCGTCCCTTTGATGTGCAGGTTATTGGTGGCATTGTTTTGCACGAGGGAAAAATAGCGGAAATGAAGACCGGTGAGGGCAAAACGCTTGCCGCGACGATGCCGCTGTATTTGAATGCCTTGGAGGGCAAGGGCTGCCATGTTGTTACCGTCAATGATTATCTGGCCCGCCGCGACGCGGAGTGGATGGGTCCAATTTATCATTTTCTGGGGCTAACGGTGGGAGTAGTTGTACATGGCATGGATGATGACGAACGCCGTGTTGCTTATGGAGCGGACATTACCTACGGCACGAATAACGAATTCGGATTTGATTACCTTCGCGACAACATGAAATTCAGCCTCGAAGATTATGTGCAGCGCGAGTTCAACTTCGCGATTGTAGATGAAGTTGACAGCATTCTGATTGATGAAGCCCGAACACCGCTGATCATTTCCGGTGCTTCGGAAGAATCGACGGACAAATATTATAAAATCAACCAGATCATCCCACGCTTAAAGAAAGATAAAGATTTCACGATCGAAGAAAAAAGCAAGACGGTTGTCTTGACGGAAGAAGGCGTGTCCAGCGTTGAAAAATATTTAAATGTCCAGAATCTGTATGAGCCGCGAAATATTGAAATTGTTCATCATGTGAATCAGGCTCTAAAGGCCCACACACTCTTCAAACGCGATGTGGACTACCTGGTCAAGGATGGACAGGTGATTATTGTCGATGAATTCACCGGACGGGTCATGCCGGGCAGGCGATACAGCGACGGTTTGCATCAGGCGCTGGAGGCCAAAGAG
>PHBN01000352.1:2033-3831 GCA_002840635.1 Deltaproteobacteria bacterium HGW-Deltaproteobacteria-1 | reverse complement strand
GAGAGGAGCGTTACCGGAATATCCTCGATAACATGGAGGAAGCCTACTATGAGGTGGATCTAAAGGGGAACCTGACATTTTTCAATGCTGCTGCAGTAACGAATCTCGGCTACACGGATAAGCTGATGATGGGTTTGAACTTCCGCGAGTATGTGGACGGAGAAAATGCGAACAAGGTGTTCGAAGCCTACAACAGGGTTTTCCTTACAGGCGAATCTGTTAAAGGATTAGACTGGGAGTTGATCAGTAAAGAAAGCGGGAAAATACCTGTAGAGAGTTCCATATCACTTATACGGGATGTGAAAGGCAAACCTGTCGGGTTCAGAGGCATTATCCGTGATATCACCGAGCGCAAGCGGGCTGAAGAGGCGTTGCGGGAAAGTGAGGAGAAGTTCCGCAACCTCACCGAGACCGCCCAGGACGCGATTGTCACGATCAATATGAATGGGATGATCACTTACGCCAACCCGGCGGCTAAAGCGCTTGCTGAGGGAATGGCAGTTGTCGGAATGGCTTTAAAAGATTTCCTGCCCCCTGATTCTGTTGAACATTATTATGATCAAATTTTTGACTTACTCAGCAGGGGCTTCTCAGAAACCCTGTCTTATGAGTCAAAAATCATAAAAACGCGGGGCGATTATCCGCTTTACTTTGATGTAAAGTCCTCTACGCTTTGGAATCGTGGTGAACCTTCGGGAATCCTTTTGGTTGCTAGGGATGCTACCGATCGCAAGCGGACAGAGGAGGAGATCCGCATGATGGCCGTTGTCGACACCATGACGGGTTTATACAATAGAAGAGGTTTTATCTCTCTTGCCGAACAGCAAATAAAAACAGCTATTCGAGCCGATAAAAAAATGCTTCTTTTTTTCATCGACCTCGACGGTCTGAAGTTTATCAACGACACCTGGGGGCATGAAGAGGGCGACCGCACGCTGAAGAGAACATCCATCATTCTGAAAAATACCTTCAGGGATTCCGACATCGTTGCCCGCCTCGGGGGAGATGAATTTGCCGCGCTCGTTTTTGACAGCCCGGAACTGCCTGAAGTAATTTTAAAACGCTTGCACTCCAGGACCGATGACGAAAATGCCGCTTCGGATCTTCCCTATAAAATTTCCATGAGCATCGGTGTTGCCGATTACGATCCTTCGGTGCCCTGTTCAATCCATGAATTGATGTCCCGGGCTGACCAATTGATGTATAATCAAAAGAAAGGGAAAAAACAGGCGGGGAAATATCCTGTGTGATTTTCCGGTAAGGTAAAAACATTCACAACTGATCTGGATTCACTTTTATTTTTTTGATAGTATAAAAAACAGGTAAACATTTAACAAGAATGAAAATCCTGGAAAATCTGCTTAATCTATATTGTATGCGATGGGGATTTGTTTTTGTTATTGGATGAATATGATCTGAAGACACTGATGATGGTTTTCAGAAAGCGAATCGAGAATGCGAGATATCATTAATATGTTAAAATTATGGGAGAGAGACTATGCCTGACTACAGAGTAAAAATTTCTGAGACACAAGATGAGGATATTGAGTATCATCATTATTTAGTGACTGCAAAAGATGAGAAAGAGGCAAAGGCCTTTGCCGTGAAATTTATGGAGCACTTCATTGACGACGATAATGATCCGGAAAAAATCGAAAATGGATATACCTTTTACAATAAGGCGGTGATTGTTCGGCTTGAGTCAATAAAAGAGACGACAAAGGAGAAGTTCAAGGAATTTCTGCTGAAGATCCATACCATCAACATGGCCTGAAATTTTTAGACAGTGCGGATTCCG
>PHBN01000352.1:0-2012 GCA_002840635.1 Deltaproteobacteria bacterium HGW-Deltaproteobacteria-1 | reverse complement strand
GCCTGTCTTGTCAGCGGAAAAATGTGGCCACTCCTTTTCCTTGCAATGAAACTTCTGAGTACAGAGGAATATTTCGTTCATTCCTGTTTTACATCAATTTATGCATAGAAACATACTCACATATCTTCTATATGCTCGTTATTACAATTAAATTGTGATTCTGGCAATGTTTCTCGAAGCGAATGTTGACTAACGGCCATATAATGCGATATAGACCTCCAAAGTTGTAAATAAACAGAAGTGAGGAGGTTTTGTATGGCAAGTTTATGGATTGATGAAAGGGAGATGAAATTCCAGCTGAACGAGGTTTTCAATATCGGGGAAACCCTTCTGGGCAAAGGCCGCTATGCCGATCACGATGTAGATATGTGCAACATGGTGCTCGATCAGGCGCAGAAATTCGCCGAGGCTGAAATAGCTCCCACTTATCCGGATGAAGTTCATCGTAAACCAATCGAGGCTACGTTCAAGGATGGTAAGGTTTTTGCGCCGGAAGCCTATCATCGCCTCTGGAAACTGTATTGTGAGGGAGGCTGGATGACCACAGCCGATTCACCCGAAGTTGGCGGCCAGTCCTTCCCGTTTATTATCGGGGCGGCTGTTGCCAATATGTTTCTGGCCACCAATCAGGCGTTTCTAATGTATGCCGGTCTGAGCCATGGTGCGGCACGACTGATGGAAGACCACTTTAAAAACCCATTGCGCGACATCTGGGTATCCTGAAGACCTCGGCCAAGAGGAATGCAGACGGTACTTACTCCATCACCGGCACCAAGTGTTTCATTTCTGCCGGAGATCATGATCTGACCGAGAATATCATCCACCCTGTTCTGGCCCGCATAGAAGGCGACCCGGCCGGCACAAAGGGAATCTCTATCTTTATGGTTCCCAAGATCCGCTTCAATGAAAAGGGTGAACTGGGAGAACCCAACGACGTGCAATGCGGCAACATCGAAAGCAAAATGGGTATCCACGGCAACGCCACCTGTACACTGAACTTCGGCACCGACGGTAAGTGCATCGGCTATCTCATGGGCGAAGAGTGTGATGGCATGAAGATCATGTTCCAGATGATGAACGAAGAAAGACAGGGCGTAGGCATGATGGGTGTGTCTTTGGCCATGTCGGCTTACCTGCATGCGCTTGACTATGCCAAGCAGCGCATCCAGGGTTCGAATATCATTGCCGTGGCGATGAAGGATCCCAACGCTAAAGCGGTTCCGATTATTCAGCATCCGGACGTGCGCCGCATGCTCTTGAGACAAAAGAGCATCACCGAAGGCATTCGCGCCCTGGCTTTCCTGTGCTACTATGCCATGGACCAGGAATTCAACGCCGGCCTCGAAAACAACGAGCAGCAGAAAGAATACTGGCATGGCATGATTGAAATGCTCACCCCGATGGTCAAGTCCTACTGCACCGAGAGGGGCATGGAAGTATGCTCGGATGCCGTACAGACTTACGGCGGTTATGGCTATTGCCGTGAGTACCCGGTCGAGCAGATGATGCGTGACCAGAAGATCAACCTGATTTACGAAGGCACCAACGGTATCCAGGCAATGGATCTGCTGGGCCGCAAGCTTGGTATGAAAAAGGGCCTTTATTTCATGAATCTGCTGGGCCTGACCCAGGCGGCCGTTGCCGAAGCAAAGACCAACGAAGGTTTGAAGGCGGAAGCGGAAATCGTCGAAGGCGCCCTCAATGCCTGCGCGGCAACCGCAATGGATTTTGCCAAGATGATGAAAACCACACCTTTCGTTCCTCTGATTGGCGCTCTTGACTTCCTCAACTGTTTCTCTGATGCTCTGGTTGGCTGGCTGCATATCTGGATGGCCAATGTTGCAACCAAGGGTCTTGCCAATGCTACAAACGATAAGGACAAGGCCTTCTACAGCGGTAAAATCCAGGGTGCGAAATTCTTTATCAACCGTATCACCGGTCTCGTGCCGGCCAAGCTGGACAATTTAAAGAAAGATGAGCAGAGCGCTATGAACATCAGCGAAGAAGGTTTT
>PHBN01000351.1 GCA_002840635.1 Deltaproteobacteria bacterium HGW-Deltaproteobacteria-1 | reverse complement strand
CCATGAACGGGCGATTCATGACATGAAAAAAGAAGAACTTATCGCTTTCATCAAGGAAGCGAAAGGGATCAAGGACGAAACCCCGGCCAGGAAAAAGAAGCGTGTGGCTAAAATCAAAATGTCCAAGTCTGAACTCAAGGCGAAAATTCGCGAACTGAAAGTCCTGCGCGGGAATGCCCTGGAGGAGCGTGAGAAAGAAAAAGCCACTATACTGCGGCATCAGATCAGCCGGCTGAAAAAAATATCACGGCGCGTTGCCGTAGTATGAAAGGGAGGCTGTTAGACAGTAGACTATAAGACAGTTAGTTTGTGGTAGTTAAAAAAAGAGACGTCACATGACGTCTCTTTTTTTACTTCCTTTTAGCTACAGCCTAAAAACCTGTCTTTTAAAGCATTTCAATCGCGCAGGCCATTGATACTCCGCCGCCACCGCACAGAGTTGCCATCCCCAGCGTTTTGTTGTGCTTCTTCATGGCGTGGATCAGGGACACGACAATTCGGGCGCCGGTAGATCCGACAGGATGCCCGAGTCCGATGCCCGAACCGTTTATATTGGTGATTTCCCTGTTGATGCCCAATTCTTTTTCGCAGCCAAGGTACTGTCCCGCGAATGCTTCGTTAAGTTCAATCAACTCAAAAGCGTCCAGCGAAAGTTTTGGATCGTTCTTAAGAAGATTCTTTACGGCCGGAACCGGGCTTAAGCCCATGACGGAAGGATTACAGGCACCGCGTCCGGAGGAACGGATTCTGGCGATCGGCTTTAATCCAAGTTCTTTGGCTTTTTCGGCAGACATGATGATCATGGCGGACGCGCCGTCATTAAGACCGGAGGAATTGCCGGCGGTGACCTTGCCTGTCTTGGGGATAAAGGCCGGCGGTAGGGACTGCAACTGTTCCATGGTTAACCCGGGACGGAAATGTTCGTCCTTGTCAAAGATGACGGGCGGTTTGCCTTTTTTCTGGGGAATTTCAACCGGCACAATCTCTTCTTTGAAATCACCGTTTTTGGTGGCGCGCTCGACATTGTTGTGGCTGCGCAGGGCAACCTCGTCCATTTCCTCGCGGCTGATGTTCAGAAGCTGTGCGATCAGTTCTGTAGTATGCCCCATGATGTAGGGTTTTCCTTTTAAACTGTCAAAGGGCTGGCCTGATTTGACGGGGCAAGTATCGTCGAGCGGCATGACATAGGAACCGCAATGCAATGCGCGGATCATGGCATCGACAAAAACCGTATCCTGGAGACGGCATCCCCAGCGGGCGTCAAAACTGACATAGGGCACGCCGGACATGTGTTCAACACCGCCGGCCAGAATAATGTCGGCCATCCCGGCTTTGATCATGGCCGTGCCGCTGAGCATGGCTTCCATACCGGAAATACATACGCGGTTTACTGTGACGGCAGTTACGGTCTCCGGGATGCCTGCCAGAAGAGCCGCAACGCGGGTTGTGTTCAGTGTGTTAGGGTGTTCAAGGCAGCAGCCGAACCTTACATCATCGATTAACACGGGATCAATCCCGGCTCGCCGGACAGCCTCTTTCATGACAACGGCGGCAATACGGGCGCCGATCATGTTCTTTAATGTTCCACCGAAAGTTCCAATGGCCGTTCTGCACGCTGATACAATAACTACATCCTTCATTTTAAATCTCCTTTTTCAATAGAATAAGTAATTTACTGCCGCCATTTTCTATCTATGTATGGCAGATCAATTTACTTTAATCTTAAGCCTTGAATTTGAGCTGCCTTTTTGTAAAGGGAGTAAAAAGGGTTGTCAAGAAGAATTAATGAAATTCAGTATTCGTGATAACAAAG
>PHBN01000041.1:7576-36292 GCA_002840635.1 Deltaproteobacteria bacterium HGW-Deltaproteobacteria-1 | reverse complement strand
CAAGCCGGTGCCCATGGGTCTCAAAGATGATCTCTTGAGTATTCCGATCGATCAGCGGCTCGTCTACAATCCCGAAACCAACATTTTTTATGTCAATTTCGAGGGGCTCAATGTTCGGACGAAAAATGACATTGAAGCCATCCGCACGCGCGTGACCGAAATTTGTCAGCCTCTGGGTAAACGGGTTAAAACCATTGTCAACTATGACAACTTTTCCATTGCGCCGGAACTGGAAGACGAATACATCAATATGGTCAAATATGTGGTATCTGAATACTACAGCGATGTGACCCGTTACACAACCAGCGCCTTTCTGCGGATGAAGCTGGGTGACGAGCTGAAAAAAAGACATCTTGCCCCGCATATTTTCCAGTCCGGGGAAGAAGCACGGCAGGCGCTGGAGAAGAAAGACTGAGCTGCAATGCATAAGGGGTAATGAGGATTCTCAGATCATGGAAATTAGGGTTGAAAAAAATTCATTAAAAGGATAAAAGCTTACCGGTTTCAGCAATGCAGGCGCCATACAAACTGTTTTGGACAGTTAATAAAATATCAGGAAAGAAGAAAAATTATGTCAATTGAAATTAAGATGGAAGGCCAGGTGGCCATTGTTACGTTGAATGAAGGGGAAAACCGTTTAAATCTGGATTTTCTACAGAAATTTATGGATGCGCTGGACCATATCGAAAAACAGACCGACGCCAATGTGCTGGTCGTTCGCGGCGCGCATGAAAAAATATTCAGCAACGGAATTGATCTGGAGTGGCTGATGCCGATCATGCAGAAAAATGATTCTTACTGCGCAGGAATGTGAGGATCACCACATCATCACCAAGGCATGCCATATTGATCAGCTGATGGAAGAGGTTCTTAATTTTGCCAAGCTTCAGAATAAGAGAAGGGCGATCGTCGCCGCCATCAAAGAGGAATTGAACAAGGACATCATTTACGCGATAGATCATGATGATCCTCCCATCATTGAATCCGGCCGTTTCTATGTTTGATTCCGCTCACGCGGGACAGGCGTTAATTTTACGCAGCTTGCTTCGAGGTGTTTGATATGAATCTGATCAGACGGAATCTTTGCAGCAGAAAATATTTCAAGGGCCCCTCCGGGGCCCTTTTGTTTGGTGCAACCGGCAGGTTCGGGAAGAATTTGATGGGATTACCGCTTTTTGTGGTGCTTCATGCGGATGTCCACGGAACTGGCGTGCGCGTCTAGACCTTCCATCCGGGCAAAATGGCTTGTCGGGCCGGACAGCTTTTCAAACGCGTCCCTTGGGAAAGAAAGCACACTCATTCGCTTGTAAAAATCATACACGCCCAGCGGTGAGGAAAACCTTGCTGTTCCTTCTGTCGGCAGGATGTGGTTCGTGCCGGCCATATAGTCGCCGAGGGCTTCCGGCGTATAGGATCCCAAAAAGACGGAACCCGCGTTGCGCACCTGTCCTAAACTGCCTTTGGGATTTTCCACCATCAGTTCAAGATGTTCCGGCGCAAATAGATTGGCCAGCTCGACGGCCTGGAAGATATCGGATGTAATGATGATGGCTCCGCATTGTAAAAGAGATTTTTGAATAATTTCTTTCTTGGGCAGTTTCTGCAGCTGCTTCTGAATTTCCGCGGCCACAGCATCTGCCAGATCCGGGTAAGGTGTCATCAGAATAGCCGCCGCCATTTCATCGTGTTCGGCCTGCGCCAGCATGTCCGCCGACACAAAAGCGGGATTGGCCGTTTCATCGGCAATAATAACCACTTCGCTGGGACCGGCGATCATGTCAATGGCGACCTGTCCGAAAACCAGTTTCTTCGCTGAGGCAACATAGGCATTTCCGGGGCCCACAATTTTATCCACACGCGGAACGGTTTGTGTGCCGTAAGCCAGTGCGGCGATTGCCTGCGCGCCGCCGATCTTGAAAATGCGGTCAACGCCCGCAACTTCCGCTGATTCGGCGATGAGAGGACTTAATTGACCGCCCTTTACCGGACTGACCAGGATGATCTCCCTGACGCCTGCAAGACGCGCCGGAATCGCCGCCATGAGCAGGGTTGAAGGATAAAATGCCTTGCCTCCGGGTGCATAGATGCCTGCCCGCCGCAGGGGCAATACAAGCTGGCCCATTTCTGATCCATCTTCATCAGTCATCGACCATCCCTGGATTAGCTGATGACGGTGGTATTCTTCAATCCGGCGGGCGGCAAGCCCGATAACTTCGCGGTCTTTGTGCTTTACCTTTTTCAGGGCTTCCTGTTTTTCCTCGTCGGTGACTTCCACCGTTTCCGCGGTAAGGTCGTGTCCGTCAAACTGTTTGGTATAGCGAAAAAGCGCCTCATCGCCCTGCACGGAAACGTCATGGACGATCCGGGCGACCGAGGAGATGATTTCCGGGGAAAAAGAACCGCCCCGTTGGCGTATCCCTTGAAAAAACTCACGAAATTCAGGTGCGTCTGCGCGGATGATTTTCATATTATTGTTTCACCCTTTTAATATCCGCACCCAGTGCGGAAAATTTCTTTTCAATGCCCTCGTAACCGCGGTCGATATGATAAATTCTGGATATTTCTGTCGTGCCTTCAGCGACCAGGGCCGCCAGAATCAATGAGGCTGAAGCGCGCAGATCCGTAGCCATGATCTGTGCACCATACAACGTTGGGACACCGCGGACAATGGCGCTGCCGCCCTGGATCAGGATGTCCGCACCCATGCGGGCTGTGGATTTTGGGGCCGGCTGAGACCTTCAGGCCTCCATCGATGGGAGTGATGACCATGCCGGTATCCCGCAGCTTGTTGATCAGGGCTTCCAGGTGGTGGGGATTACATCCCAGGATGTTGATTTCACCATTGGTGATTCCCGCTGCGATCATGAACGTGCCGGCCTCGATACGGTCCGGGATAATGGATGCCTCAACAGCTTTCAACGATGTAACGCCGGTAATCGTGATGACATCCGTGCCCGCACCGCTGATTTTGGCCCCCATGCCCCTGAGAACCTCTGCAAGGTTGACAATCTCCGGCTCGCGTGCGGCATTGTTGAGAACAGTGGTGCCATCGGCCAGCACCGCCGCCATCATGATATTCTCCGTTCCGGTGACTGTCGGCAAATCAAAATAAATATCCGCACCTTTGAGCCTGTCAGCCGTTGCTTCAATGTAGCCGCCGTGCAATTCCACGGAAGCACCCATATCCTGAAGGGCCTTGATGTGCAGATTGACCGGCCGGGCGCCGATGGCGCAGCCACCCGGAAGAGACACCCGGGCTTTGCCCATACGGGCAACCAGCGGCCCCAGAACCAGGATCGAGGCGCGCATCGTTTTGACCAGTTCGTAGGGTGCGACGCTGTCGGTGATTTTTTCGGCGCTGATTTGTACGGTGCCGTCGCCTTCTATTTCAACACCCATGTTTCTCAAAAGCTTGTAGGTGGTTTTGATATCAACCAGATCGGGAATGTTGGAAAATGTGCAGGTTTCCTCGGTCAAAAGCGCCGCTGTCAGAACCGGCAGGGCCGCATTTTTCGCACCGCTGATTGTTACATCTCCCTGCAGCGGTTTACCGCCGCGAACAACAATTTTATCCAATTATTTTCTCCTTCCTTTGATAACCCTTAATAATCCCGCATAGTCCGCGCGTATCCGATTTCGAGCAAAAGCCAGCCCTTTTCCTTTAAATAATTTTTTGCCTGATATACCAGATTTTCGTAAAATTCCAATCCTGTTTTTCCGGCAAACAACGCCTGGCGCGGTTCAAAATCCTTCACGCCCGCAGGAAGAATTTCATATTCGTCGGCACCGATATAGGGAGGATTGGAAACAATCAGGTCAAAGGTGCCATGGACCGGCGAAAACAGATCTCCATGGAGAAAGGTAATGGAATGGTCCAGTCCCAGGGCGAGGGCGTTTTCTTTTGCAACCTTGAGCGCTGCATCTGAAATATCCGTGGCCGTGATTTGTGCCCCGGGGATTTCTGCGGCCAGGGCCAGGGCAATTGCACCGCTGCCCGTCCCGATATCCAGAATACACGGCTGATCGACAGGGTGTGTGCGAAAGACATCGAGCGCTTCCTCGACGATCACTTCCGTGTCGGGGCGCGGTATCAGCACATTGCTGTTGACTTCCAGCGTAAAAGACCAGAAAGCCTTTCGCCCGGTGATATAGGCCACCGGTTCCCAGCCGAGCCTTCTGGTGATGAATTCATGGAAGGATTTGCGTTCGGCATCATCAAGCATTCTTTCCGGGTTTTTAATCAATTCCAGACGGTCGCAATTCAGGCAGAAAGCCAGCAGGACTTCCGCGTCTAGCCGGGCTGACGGAATCCCCGCGTCCTCCAGTTGCCTCGTTGCCTGAGAGATGATTTCGCGAATGGTCATATGAGTAAATTTCCTTCGATCACCGGGCCATTGTGCTCCTGAGCATTTGTCTCCTGCCGGTAAGGTATCGGGGGCAACATATAACATGGAGGCAGAGCTGTTATCGGACGATTGGAAGAGAGTGTTATTGATAATGCCTTTCACCAAAGATTGCTCGACCGACGCGGATGATGGTGGCCCCTTCTTCGATGGCGACTTCAAAATCGTCGGTCATGCCCATCGAAAGCTCATTCATATGAATGCCGGGGATGCCGGTCCCGGCGATTTCATCCCGCAGATTTCGAAGCGCAATAAAGCAGGGACGGGCGTTTTCCGGATTGTCAGAGTACGGCGGCATCGTCATCAACCCCTGAACGTCCAGGTTCGGCAGGACGGAGATTTGCCGCACAAACTCCAGAATCTGCGATGGTTCCATGCCGTTTTTGGACGTTTCGCCGCTGACATTGACTTCGATCAGAACCTTCAGCGTGCGCTGATTCTGTGTCGCTCGTTTATCCAGCTCCTGCGCCAGTTCGAAGCGGTCAACGGAATGAATCCAGTCAAAGAGATTGACGACGTACTTGACCTTGTTGGTTTGCAGATGTCCGATCATGTGCCAGGAAACGTCTTGCCCGACGACGGGGATCTTTTCTCTTGCCTCCTGAACGTAGTTTTCGCCAAACAATGTGATGCCCGCATCCGCTGCTTCACGGATGCGTTCGGGGGGGACCGTTTTGCTCACCGCCATCAATTGAATGTCGCCGGGATCGCGGCCGGAACGCTCTGCTGCGGCAGCCATCCTTTGCCTGATGATCATGATGTTAGAAACGATATCTGCTCCCATGAAGCTTCACCTGAATTTGATTGCCCCGATACCTTTTAGTCCTTCCAGCGTTTCGGAAAGCGGCAGGCCGATGACATTGGTATAAGAGCCGCGGATTGCCTTGATGAAATACGCCCCCATCCCCTGAGCGGCATAGCCTCCAGCCTTGTCATAGGGTTCACTGCCGTCCACGTACCAGTCCATCTCTTCGGGGCTGATCTTTTTAAATTGGACGGCTGACCGGACGACTCCGGTTTCCGATATTCCGGAATCAATGCGGGCGATGGTAAAGCCGGTGAAGACCGTATGCCGGCGATTGCTCAGTCTTTGCAGCATTTCCCGCGCCTGCTTTCTGTTTTTTGGTTTGCCCAGAATCAGATTGTCAATCATAACAATCGTGTCGGCACCCAGCACCAGGGCCTTCGGATACCGGTTTGCAATCGCTGCGGCCTTAGCGCAGGACAGTCTTCGAACGTGATTTTGCGGACTTTCGCCGGCAATGTAGGATTCGTCAACGTCAGACGGAATAATTTTAAATTTCAAACCCACAGAATGCAGAAGTTCCTTTCTGCGCGGGGAGGCGGAGGCCAGAATGAGGGGGAAAGATAAGGAAATGGTCATCATGAACTCTTTCTATTGTAAATATTGATTTTTTATTCCAGATAAAACAGCCCCTGTCAATTGTAATTTGCCGTTGCATCTTTTAGCTACTTGGCGTAATCAAAGAATCAAAATCAATAATACGGAGTGCATCATGAAAAAAACCGGGAGTCTCCTTTTAGCGCTTATTTTTCTCATATCCTTGGCGAACGCGGCCGGCGCGGCCGAAAGAATCGTGCAGATGACGGTTCCCGGATGCTTTTCCTGAGGCGCAAGCAAAAGGGTAGGTTCTATCCTTCAAAAAATTGTCGGTGTCAAAACCCATGAAATCAAGCATCCGAACCTTCTGATCGTTACATTCGATGACGAACAGACGAGCCTGCAGGTTATAGTCCGTAAGCTGGAAGAAGGGACGTTTCCGGTGGACGGCAAACCTGTCTATATACAATAGAGAGTGGCAGGTCATCACAAGTACTGTTTGAGTTTTTTCGCTTCCAGTGCGTCCACGATTTTCTTGACGTCCTGCGACCGCCCTCTTTTACAGATCAGGATGGCGTCTTTTGTATCCACAACAATAACGTCCTTCATTCCGACCAGTGCTACAAGTTTATTTGTCCCGCAAATGAGAGATTTTTCTGTGTCCTCAAGGATGATCTTCCCACCGCCTGAAGAGGCGTTGCCTTTGGCGTCTTTTGCGGAGATGTCCCATAGAGCGTCCCAGCTGCCAACGTCGCTCCAGCCAAATTCGGCAGGCAGAACAAAAACATTTTTAGCTTTTTCCATGACGCCGTAGTCGATAGAAATCGAAGCCAGCTCCCTGTATATTTTCTCAACGGTTTTGGCTTCGGATGCCTTACCCAGCGCTTCCCTAATAGTCATCAATCCCGCGTGCAAATCCGGCAGGTAACATTTTATTTCGTTTAATATCACCGAGGCTTTCCAGATGAACATGCCGCTGTTCCAGAAGAAGTGTCCGCTTTTCACAAAGGCCTTCGCCTTCCGGACATCAGGTTTTTCTCGGATTGATTTTACCCGAAGGATTTCCTGACCGGCGATTTTACCCGTAGAGCTGCCGCCTTCCAGATAGCCGAATCCGGTGTGCGGTCCGTCAGGCTGAATCCCGATGGTGACCAGGGCGTTTCCCCTTTCGGCAGCCCGGGCAGCCGCGGAAATCACGGCCCGGTATTTGTCGGGATTGCCGATCGCGTGATCGGAAGGCAGAACCACCATGACATCGTCTTTTACCTTTTTCTGAATGTGCAGGGCGGCCAGGCCGATGCAGGCGGCGGTGTTTCTGCCGACAGGTTCGATGATAATGTTTTTTGCGGGGACTTCCGGAAGCTGCCTGATCAATTCCCTTGCATGCTTCCGTCCTGTGACGACCAGAATATTTTTGGGATCAATAAGAGGCTTGATCCGGTCAACCGTTTCCTGGATGATCGTTCGGCTGCTGACGATATCCAGCAGGTGTTTTGGTTTTTTCTCCCGACTCCTGGGCCAGAAACGGGTGCCTCTGCCTCCTGCCATGATGACTGCGTGCATTTGCATTCTCCTATATATCCACATAATACAATCCCGCTTGCAAATTCAAGCATGAAAAGCTAATGAACAAAAATATTTGAAGACTTTATGCTTTCACTGATTTTAAAGGGGTTAATATGTATCCGGAGATCACATTGAAAAGCGGCAGGGAGGCGGCCCTTCTGCGCGGGCACCCCTGGGTTTTTTCCGGCGCAATCGCCGGTTTAAAGGGGAAACCGGCCGACGGCGATGTGGTTCTGGTAAAAGATTCCAAAGGTCAGGGGCTGGCGCTGGGCTTTTTTAACAGCCGCACGGATATTGCCTTTCGTGTCCTGACCAGAGAGACGGGCAGGGTGATCGATGCAGCCTTCTGGAAGGGACGGGTTTGGGCCGCCTGTCAATTGCGCGAAAGGATCATCAACGCAAACACCAGTGCTTATCGGCTGATTAACGCAGAAGGCGACGGTTTTCCCGGCCTGATTGCGGATGTTTATAACGATACGGTGGTTTGTTCCATCACGACGGCAGGCATGGAAAAGCAGTGGCAATATGTTCTCGATGCCCTGGTCGAGCGCCTCGGGCCGGCGAGGGTCTATGAGCAAAGTGCCGGTCGTTCCCGCGGGCTTGAGGGTCTGAAGGAGCGAAAGGGGTTTCTTTTCGGCGGCGATCAAAAGGGCGCCGTGCGCGTGATGGAAAACGGTCATCAGTTTGAAGTGGATTTTGTCGGGGGGCAGAAAACAGGTTTCTTTCTCGATCAGCGCGTCAATCGTGAAAGGCTGGGTACACTGGCGCGTGGGATGACCGTGTTAAACTGTTTCTGCTATACCGGCGCTTTTTCGGTTTACGCCGCCGCGGGCGGGGCGAAAAAAGTGGTTTCCCTGGATATCTCAAAACCCGTATGTGCCGCCGCTTCGGAACATTTGAAAATCAACGGCTTTTCACCGGATGTTCATCCCGTGATCGAGGCGGATGTGTTTGGATATTTGCACAATCTGCAGGATTCTTTTGGCTTGATCATTCTCGATCCGCCGGCTTTTGCCAAAACAAAACGCGATGTGCCGAAAGCTTCCCGCGGCTACAAGGAAATCAATATGCAGGCCATAAAGCATCTGGATCATGGAGGGATGCTGGCAACGTTTTCCTGCTCCAATTTTATGGAGGAAGATCTGTTTTACAAAATCGTTCAGGGAGCGGCCCGCGATGTGATGGCGAATGTGCAGCTGCTGGCCAGGCTGGAGGCCGGTCCGGACCATCCGCTGGCGCTTGGCCATCCCGAAGGCCGTTATCTGAAAGGATTGCTTTTGAGGAAATCATGACCCCGGGGGCACTCATCCCTCGGAGTCAGCATCAGTTTTTAACGATATTTTCAGCAATCCTGTCCTGAATGAACCGCGAGGCCATGTTATTGCCGGTAATGCCGGTAATGACGGAAACGGACGTTAAATCTTTTTCTATATATTCAATCAGGATGGTTACCTTTTCATCCAAGATGATTGCCTTGATGGAACCGCTGGCAATTTTGCGGTCTTTTTGGATATCACGGCCCTTGAGGTCGATCACGGCCTTGTTGCAAGCCTGCCAGACCGGTTCGATGTCCGCTTTATAATGGGTTGTCAGATATCCGTCCTGATAAAAAAACTTCCCGGAACTGATGCCCATGACCTTGCCGTTCATGACCATGGCGGCATTGCAGCCGGACAGGAGTGCAGTCATAAGCAGGAATAAAAGTATTTTTGCTTTCATGGATCTCCCCCTTTTAGTAAGTTACGTAACGCGAGGTTGGTTATTTTCCCCCGCATATGGGATTCTACATGTTTACGTCATGAATCTGTAATAAAATGCAGAGCCGGCCGCCCAGATTAAAGCTCCCGCTGTGATTAAAACGCAGGCATAAGCCAGAATTTTACTCCAGGCGCTTTCTGCTTTCCGGTCATTGTAGCCGAGGAAGTAACCCAGAAGCAGCCCGGACAGGAGTCCGCCGCCGTGTGCCCAGTTATTGATTCCGCTGAAGAGAAAAGGTGCAGGCCGAATTCACGAAGGACAAAAGGACCGAGCTGATAAAAGGCCATCATATTGAAGACAATGTGCAGGATGCCGCCGTGCAGAAAAGAAGCGGTCAGCAGACTCCAGAGACGATGATACTCGATGACGGGGATCGTGCCGGTGGCGCCCAGAAGCAGCAAGCTCTGATCGGAAGGGGAGAGGAAACTGAAAGGACTTCCACCCGTGAGGATTCCTCCGGGAAAGAGCAGCAGCGACAATGCGAAAAAAACGACGTTTGTGTAAAGGATTGTATTAATTGGTCCAAAAGCCAACAGGATGTTTTGCAGTTTCCCTGCCGTCTGATGCAAACCGGGCCGGACCAGCCCGCAGTAAGGGCAGACCGGTTCATCCAGACTGATCAGCTTGCGGCAGTTGGGGCACAGGATGGAATTTCTTTTTTCTGTCATTGCCGGCCCCGGAAAATATGTTTCTTATCACGCAGGATTTGTTCGTCCTGTCCGTGAACCCTTTTGCATGGCCGCTTACATGAGATGCCGGTGAAATATTGCCCAACGCGCATAGTGTTTTTCCTTATTTTTTATGAAGACTTCATTAACAATAATGATGCGAGATGTAAAGTAAAATGCTGATGTCCGGTTGACTCCCGAGGTTGAATGTAGGATAGTTTCCAAAGACAGGATGCTTATGCAGATAAAAAATCGCTTTACTCTGAAAATTGAATCCATTGCTTTTGGCGGTTCCGGTGTCGGACGCGCGGAGGGATTGGTTATTTTTGTGCCTTTCACTGCCCCTGAAGATGTTGTGGAAATTGAAATCGTCGCGAGGAAGAAAAAATTTGCCCGGGGCCGGCTCATCAGAATTATCGAGCCTTCCCGCAGGCGGACCCTTCCGCTCTGCCGTTATTATGGCAGTTGCGGCGGTTGCTCCTATCAGCATATCGATTATGAATGTCAGTTGGAAGTTAAGCAGCAGCAGGTGCAGGAGGTTTTTTCCAGAATCGGCGCGATCGTGCATCCCGAAGTCAGTGACATCATCCCTTCCCCTCTGAATTACGGTTACCGTGGCAAAGCGCGGCTTCATGCCGCAAAGAAAGCCACGGGCGTTCGGCTGGGTTTCATGGATGTTTCCGGCGGCGGGCTTGTGGATATCGAACGGTGTGAGATCATGGATGAAACCATCAATGATCAGATTCGCGAGACAAGGGCAAAAGGGATCAATTCGTTTGATGATGGAGATGTAACATTCTGGTCAGGTTCTCAGAATCACGCTGAAGACGCGATTGTCCGAGTGGTGAAAGGCCGGGAGTTTCTTGCTCCTGTCAATGGATTTTTTCAGGCCAACCTGCATCTGACAGGCCGTATGGTAGATGAGGTCTGCCGTCTGATCGGCGCAGAAAAAAGAGATACCGTGATTGATGCCTGCTGCGGTTCAGGCCTTTTTTCGATTTTTCTGGCGCCTTATGCCCTTCGCGTGATTGGCGTGGAGATCAATGAAAAATCTGTCAGGTACGCGCGCGAAAATACAAAAAGGCAGGAAATAGGCAATACGGAATTTATCTGCGGTGACGTGGAAGATGTCCTGGTTGACATGGCGCGCGGGAAGGATAGCATGGATCTGATTATCCTTGACCCCCCGCGCACCGGTTTGAGCGGGAAAACCATTGCCGCTGTCTCCGGATTAAAATTGCGGGAGATTGTTTACATTTCCTGTGATCCGGCAACACAGGCCAGGGATGTAAAAATTTTCCGTGATAATGGCTACTGCATGGAAAGCCTCATACCCATGGACATGTTTTCGCAAACGGAGCATATTGAAACCATCGCCTTGCTAAGGCGGAGATAGGTTGATAAAATAGAAATTGAAAAAATGGTAGTTGCAGGCTAATTTTAAGAAAGTCTGTACCGGAGAACTATATGATTGACATGAAGGGAATATCGGTATAAAAAAATAGTAAATATCAGCTGTTTAACTGATTGTTTCAAGGCGGACTTGCAGCGGGCCGCAATGGAGGGGTGTATACATGGCGACGGAGAGTACGGACGATAGTCTGGCCACGGGAAATGAAACAATCCTTCTGGTTGATGATGAGCAGATCATAAGGCAATCAACCCGAAAGTGAAGGTTATTCTGGCCAGCGGTTACATCATGAGCAGACAGATTGCGGCGGTCATGGCACAGGGCTGCCGGGCATTTATGCCCAAACCTTACCGGCTGGAGGATCTCGCCGAAAAAATCAGGGAAATTATCGACAAGGCATGACACTGTTTTAAAAAATATTTATGGCTTTCCTTTAAAAATACTGCTATTTGCCCGTCATATTCAATTATTTTTTTAAAGTTCAGGGGAGGGTAAAATGTCATCAAAGAGCAAGGAAGTGCGTCTCGAGCAGAGGCGGGTGTTGGAAAAGAAACTGGAGCTAAGGCTTTCAAAACTTGCAAGTCTCGGGGTTTCAAGCGAAAAAGCAAAAATTGATCCTCTGGTGAAAAAGCTGCGATCGCAGATCCGGGAAACAAATCTTCGTATCGCCGCGTTTGATAAAAATGCAGAAAAAGTCCTGGCAATGAAGCAGGCTAAAGAGAAAAAACTGGCCGAGAAACTCGCGCCCAAAGAAGAACACGAAGCACAGGAAAAGGAATCCAAACCGAAAAAGAAAGCAGCATCGGCTGAAAAAGAACCCAAAAAGAAACCAGCTGAAGGGGAGGCCCAGAAAAAGCCCCGTAAAAAGAAAGAAGAAGCTCCGGCTCAATAAGTTTTTCCGGACAAAAAAGGCAAACTGCATTATGCAATTTGCCTTTTTTAATCCCGCTGATGCGGGACGGGCTTCAATTTTCACTGGCTCGCTGCAAGGTGGTTGATTAATATTTTTTACTCTGGTCTGTTAAAATTATTTTATGGTTTGATTCGCAAAGGCAAATCCGTTTTTACTGGAATATTTAACGCGATACATGGCTTCATCGGCAAGCTTGATAAGTTGATTGATATCCTCATGGTGGTCTGGATAAAAGGCGATTCCAATGCTTGCGCTGACAAAAACCTTCTGCCCTTCTATCACGGCCGCCTTGGACACTAATTTTAACACTTTCTGGGCAATTTTTGCGGCTTCATCAGGGGATTTCAGTTCGGTGGCAATAAGCAAAAACTCATCCCCTCCTATACGGGCAATGGTGTCGGTTTTACGGATGCATGAATGGAAACGTTGCGCTAATGTTTTAAGCAGAAAATCACCCGCGTCATGCCCCAGAGTATCGTTTACATTCTTAAATCCATCCAGGTCGATAAACATAACAGCCGTCTTTTGCTTGTGCCTGCCTGCCATTCCCATGGCCATTGCCAAACGATCTTTGGCTAATCTCAAAGTCGGCAAATCCGTTAACGGATCATGTGTGGCCATGTGTTTTATTTGTTCCTCCGCCTGTATGCGTTCGGCAGACCGGCCCAGGAGATCGGCAATATTTTTAAGGAGATTTCGTTCCTCGGCTAAAAAGAA
Organism: Deltaproteobacteria bacterium HGW-Deltaproteobacteria-1; assembly: GCA_002840635.1. Lineage (GTDB taxonomy): Bacteria > Desulfobacterota > Syntrophia > Syntrophales > Smithellaceae > UBA8904. Next base: position 23,514 of record PHBN01000041.1, on the reverse strand, counting down.
ATCGTCGTAACTTTCCTGATTCTTGCCTCCCAGGCAATATACTTCAACAGAACCCGTCTGCCTGCCGTGAACCATTATGGCAAAACGTTGCGACCATTCAGTTGTTCTGAAGTTTTCAGTCTTGTATTCATGATCACCCCAGATAATGCGGCAGGCGGTAATTTCGGGAAATTGATATGCCTGTGAAATAATATCCGGGCAGAGCTTTAATATTTCTTCCCGGGAAATATCTTCTCTCCGGATGATTTCGGATACGGAGTAGAGACAGTTGAGTTCCTTCATGCGTTCTTTAAGATCATTTGAATATTTATTCCGCTCTTCTTCCGCCTTTTTACGTTCGGCAATTTCCCACGCCACATCCGCTAAATATGAAACTATTTCGATATCTTTTTGGGTGTATTCGGTTGGTTTGTTACCCACGCCAAGTATCGCCACGATGTTTCCTCCCCTCATGATCGGTACAACAAGCTCGCGAATAACAGCGGCATGTCCTTCTGGCAGTCCTTTACGATGCGGGAGTGAATTGTAATCGTTATGAACTACCGCTTTCCTTTCGCGCACGCAATCCACCCAAACACCCGCCTGATCGATTCCATAATGCATACCCCGGCCTTCCGCTTTGCAAAACTCGTTGAGTGTACGGGTTGACCATGTCTGAAGTGAAAGAGTTTTTTGATCCTCTTCCAGAAAATGATAAAAACCGATAGGGCTATTTACCAGAACACAAACCTCATCCAGTGTCTTCTGCAGCAGCTCACCCAGAGAGTGCTTCGCAGCGAATTCAAACAAAGACAGCCTTAGCCGAATCAGCTCATGCGATAACTTTCGTTCACTGATATCCTGCATAATGCCAACAGCGTACCAGGCTCCTTTTATATTAACTGCGGATAAAGACAACGTGATATCGATCTCCCTGCCGTCTTTCCGGAGGGCGGCTAAATCTAGTGTTTTACCGATGGCATCTCCCTTTCCAGTTTTTTGAAACTCCGGGTAGGCCGCATGATAAGAGGGCAAAAATCGTTCTGGAGTGAGCAGGTCATGGAGGTTCAATCCGATAACTTCCTCACTTTTATAGCCCAAAATGTGCTCGGCAGCCGGGTTCCAATAAGATACATTTCCATCATTATCCATCATAATGATGGCGTCATTGGCAGAATCAGTAATAGCGTGTATACTTTCTCCCCTTTCACGTAATTCGTCTTCTGTCTTTTGATGGTCAACCAGTTCATTTTCTAATTCAGCCGATAACCTTCGGTTGACTAAAATAAAAAGAGCAAAGGTAAGGGCGATAAACAATACCAGGTGATGTTGCGCAATGGCAGATTGGGATAACCATAGGTTAAATAGGCGTGCACGATCATAAAAACGCCTATCATTGCATAATTGTGCATTTGGCTGCTTTGCTTGCCCACAAAGCGTTCCAGCCCGATGTAAAGAGCTACGGTTCCTCCCACAACGAATGTATTGGCAAGAACCATGGATGCGAAATCCGGTACTGTACCGCGCAGGAGAACCAGCAGTACAGCAATGAACTGCAAAACAAAATCGATCACCCAAAACGTGATTCCCGGAAAGCGTTTCCGGTTATGCAGCCACAAAGATGTCATCACAATTACGCACAAAGCGTTCGCAATGACATAAATCAGAAAAACGGTTCTTAAGTCGATAATCATGACAGAACATCCTTAATACAATAATGATGCAAACAAATTCTTACGACGGCTAAAAATATCGACCTAATCCTAATTTTGATGATAGTTTAACGTAATGTTTATGAAAATCAATTAATAATTGCCTGGCTTTGAATGTTTTATATGAGGGTTACATCAACGATTGCGCCCATTTCATTATAATTCAGACAGGCCTCTCCGTTACACATGTTGTAGATGCGTTAGAAAACATGATCGAATATAATCGTCCTCGGTATATTCGGGGGTGCAGTGGCATTTTGAGTTTTTATTTTTGGCGTCCCCACGGGGAGTCGAACCCCGGTTACAGGCGTGAAAGGCCCGTGTCCTAGGCCTCTAGACGATGGGGACGTCGTTTGGCCTGGCGTTTAAGTAAGTTGCGTCTTATATATTTTTCAAACCGGAATGTCAAGCACTGCCTCAATTATTTTAAAGCTTTTGACAACAGGAGAAAAATTCATTAAAATTCGCAAAAATATTAGCGTTTTGTTCACGAATTCTATGGAGACCCTGTTTAAAACGGAGCCTGACTAAAAACCGCCCGGAATCCGTGAAGAATATTTGCTAAGCAGACCATCAAAAAAACCGGAGGTGATTTATGAATATTCATGATTTCAGAAAGCCGGGAAACCCTGTGCAAGACATATTTGTCAATCGCTGGTCGCCCCGGGCTATGTCCGGCACGGAAATAGATGACGCAACGCTGATGTCGCTCTTTGAGGCTGCGCGCTGGGCGCCTTCATCCAACAACAATCAGCCCTGGCGCTTTATCTATGCACGGCGAAACACGCCGCGCTGGGAAGTATTTTTCAACCTGCTGGCTGAGGGCAATCAGGTCTGGGCGAAACACGCCGCCGTGCTGATCGTCGTCATTTCGAAAACCACCTTCGATTCCGGGAAACCGGCCCGGACGCATTCCTACGATGCGGGCGCCGCATGGGTGAGCTTGGCCCTGCAGGGGTCTCTGCTGAATCTGGTGGTTCACGGCATGCAGGGGTTTGACTATGACCGGGCAAAACAGGAACTGCGGGTGCCCGATGATTATCAGGTGGAAGCCATGATCGCCGTAGGCCATCACGGCAAAAAAGAAGACCTGCCTGATGATTTGCAGAAACGTGAGTTTCCGTCCCCGAGAAAAAGTGTTTCCGAGATTGCCTTGGAAGGAATGTATAAAATGAGCGGCGGTGCCTGATCAGCACTAGAAATTGACGACCGCTGTGAGCGGCACCGGCGGATAAATCTGTCCGTGATTGGGCGGCATGGAATTATAGACCCAGTCAATATCCAGTGTCCCCAGTTTGATCCCGCGACGGCGGGCATAACCGTTGAAAGTTCCGCGCACCAGAACATCTTCCATTTGCATGGTCAGGCCGAAAACGGCAGTCGGAGTGCCCGGTTTGAGCCTGTTCAGTTCTGATGAGAAAGCTCCGGAATGAAAGGCCAGTCTGCTGTCGTCTGACGCCTGGCACTGGATGACCGGGATGACGACGGGATAACCGTTTTCGCCAATGTAGGATAAAAACTTGAGGGAATCGAGCCGGTTGAACAATTCTTTGCCAAAATATGAGAGTGCACCCTGTGGGTTATTTTTTGCGGCCGCACCCTTCGTCATTTTGGTGAGGACGGCCGAAGCGGCAATGGTCAAAAGAGGCAGTGCCTCACCCGTTGAGGTTTCCTTCAGATCGAGGTAATGAACGGTGTTAATGCCGAAGTAAGTATTATACCGGAACATGGGCTGTTGATTGTACACTTCATATTCCGGGCCTTCTGTTTTTGAATGTGTCCAGAGGGCTTTCCCCTTCCAGATTCTCTTATCCAGCGTCAGAATGGCAAAGCCGATTTTCGGGTTTTGCCGCATGTAGGATTTGCTCAGGCCCTTGCAGAATTCTCCAATGGTGAGTTGTGCAGGCGCCGGCGCCATCACCGAAGTCAGAAGCGAGATATGCGGAAACCCTTCCGGTGTCACCGTGCCGATAATGCCCACTTTTTCAGATGGTGCAAACGCCTTCATGTCCGATTCCGAAAAATGATTTTTACTGGTCATGCGATTTGTCCTTTCGGTGATCTTCAGCAGCCAATTAAAGGGACGCCGGTGCTTTTGTCCGGCAATCCTGTGCTTGTGTTTTGGTTCAGTTTCGTTGAACCGCTCCAGCATACGGACGTTTGCGGTACGCAGTTTTTAGCGATTCCCGTCAGTTGTTCCATGAATGATCGTTCAGGAAGCGCCTGGTCGGCATAAGGCCAATCCATACCCAGCCGCGCATATTTATCACGGCACAGGTTGTTAAAGGCGCACAGTTCCCACCGGTCAACTGCTCCTGCGAGGTTTGTCCGGATGAAATCGCCGAGGCGTTGGATGTTATCTGCCCTGTCTGTGGTTCCCGGAATGATCGGTGTGCGTATCCAGAGCGTTTTGGGATAGGGATGAGTCTTTTTAAAGTGCGCCGCAAAAACCGCGTTAGACAGAATTTTTTCATTGCCCACGCCGGTAAACGTTTTGTGTTTCTTCGAATCGATTTCTTTGAGATCATACAGCAGAACATCGACATAAGGCAGCAGTTCGGCAAGAATGCTCTGGGGCACCTGTCCGCAAGTGTCCAGCGCTGTTTGAATGCCCTTGCCTCTCAGTTCTTTTAGGAGTCCCAGGCAGAAATCCTTTTGCAGGGTGGGCTCTCCTCCGGACAGGGTGACGCCGCCACCGGACTGTTCAAAAAAGACACGGTCCTTAACGACTTCTGATGCAAGATCCGGAATACTCCATTTTTTGCCCAGAAGTTCCATGGCTGTGGTCGGACATTCTTCCGTGCATACACCGCAGTCGGTGCAAACCGCACGGTTGATGGTGATGCCTTCAGCGGTGTGCGTAAGCGCTTTTTCAGGGCATGTTTCCACGCAGATGCCGCATCCGATGCAGCTGGTTTGTATCCACTGAATCTGCGGTTTGGCGCTGATGCTTTCAGGGTTGTGGCACCATCGGCAGGCAAGCGGACATCCCTTGAAGAAAATGGTTGTTCGAATGCCCGGACCATCTTCAGTGGACATACGGATAATTTCCAGGATGGTTCCTTTTTGCATCTTTTGGTGAGTCATCCGTTGAAATCCTTAAAATTTATTGTGACTGACACGTTCAATCACTTCGTTTTGCAGTTCCCGTCCAACGGTGGTGAAGTAAGCGTTATAGCCGGTAATGCGCACTAAAAGGTGCCGATAGTCTTGCGGATGCGCCTGTGCGTCTTTAAGCATGCCGGGGTCCAGCATGTTGATTTGGAGAGCCGTTCCTCCGTTATGTGCGTACCCCTTTAGAAACGCCTTGAACTTGTCCTTGTGAGACGGGTCGCGCAGAATGGAGGGATTGAAGGTAATGGTATGACTGGCGCCGTTCGGCAGATCATTGAAATAATCCTGCCAGTCTCCACGACCGTCTTTGGCTTTACCGCCCAGCACTTTTCCGACGGAGTTGGCGTTTGACGTCGGGCCTTTGATGTCCACCCCGTTGGACGGGCAGATGGCGTTGGACAGGAACTGACCTTTTGTTCTTCCGTCGGCGCTCGCCGCCATGACATAGCCGTCGCCTGCCCAGTAGTTCCAGCTCAGCATGCCGGGCCGGAATCGGCGGCCTGTGGCTTTTGTCGTATGCCGCCAGGTTTCATCGCACCAGAGTTGCATGACCTTGCGGGCCAGTTCGTCCGCTTCATCGTCATCACGGCCGTATTTGGGGGCGCGGTTTTTGGCCATGGCCTGAAGAACCTCAAAGCCTTTCCAGTTGGCCGCGAGAGCATTAGTCAATTCCTGCATGGTGCAGGCTTTTTTGTCGAAGACCAGGTATTTTATAGCCAGTAGCGAATCAACGGTGGTTGCATACGTGACGGCCTCAAGCGTGACAAAACTGATCTGGGCCCCTCCCTGTGTGATGTCCTTCGCTTTTTCCGCGCAGCCTTTGACCAGACAGGAGAGGTAAGGCGTAGGAAAGAAGCGGGCTCGGATGGATTCGGATATCTCGTAGAGATCAACACATTTTTGAATGATATATCGTGTCTGGATTTCGTAGGCCCGCCAGAAATCTTCCCAGGTTTTAAAAAAAGAAGCATCTGGTGTGCGGGGACCGTCCTGCTTCACGGATTCGGTTTTTCCCGTCATGGGGTCGGTAAACGGCAGAAGGTCTTTGCCGCCGGTCAGCGTCAGTTCAACAGCTTTGAGCAGATTGATGTTATTGTCCACCGTGCCGGAACGATCATTGCCGACCATCGTGTTTTCCAGACATCCGACAGGTGCGTATTCATGAACATTGTCCCGGTTAATCAGATCCGCAAGGCCGGCCTTTCGGGCTTCCAGCATCATGCCGGCCATGGAGCGCTCGTCAAAGTTCAGCAGGAAAGGCGCGCCCTGGCTGGATTCAATCATGTCCACGATTTTATCTAATAAGGCTTCGGGGCTCTTTTGATGCAGGCGCACGTTGGGCTTGGGCTCCAGGATGGGCGACATTTCGTCGATCACTTCCAGAATGACGTAGGTCAGATCATTGGTCATGTCAAGTCCCTTTGCCCCGAGGCCGGACAGGGTGACAAGCTGTCCGAAACCGGCGGTGATGCCCTGGTTGCCGTTGCGGATCATGGCGTCGTATGCCGTGTTGGCGTGAATCCAGAAGCATTTCAGGATTTCCTTGGCCCATTCCCGGTCCATGCCGTCGCGGCTGGATTTTTCGTAGTAGGGATAAAGGTACTGATCCACCCGGCCGAAGGAAACACCGGCGCCGGGATAATTTTCATCCGTCATGACCAGCATGTGGTTGATCCAAAGCGCCTGAACCGCCTCCCAGAACGTTGTTGCCGGTTCCCAGGGAACGCGACTCAGGTTGGCTGCCATGGTCCGCAGCTCCGTCCTGCGATGCGCATCCGGCTCGCTTTGCGCGAGGTTTTCGCACAATGATTTGTATCGTGAGGCCAGATCGCGCGCCATGGTCGACACGGTAATCATGGCTCTGAGTTGAGCGCCTTTCGGGCCGGTGCGTTCATTTTTATTAAGCGCGTTGTAGAAAGACATCAGCTCAGCATGAATTCCCTTCCAGCCGAGACTCAGTAAGCGTTCATATCCGGGAATCAAGTGGCCGCTCGTGGCGCCGGCATTCCCGTAGCCGTGGTCATGAAACCGTTTCATCTGCGCTCTCGCGCCGTTTTTACCCTTTACCAGTTTCTGCCACGTCTTGCTTCCCTCTGCCGTAAAGCACATGGAGGTCTGGACATTGAAACGAGCGCCGGCCAGCAGGTCACCGGGCAGAATTTCCTGGGGCACGCAGTTTACGATCACTTCACGGACAAACCAGGCACGCCTTTCCACGAGCGGCCAGTGCCAGAAATCCGGATGAAGTTCCACGGGCCGCGCGGCCTGACGATAAGAAGCTCCCAGCGTGCCCAGCAGTGTGTAGGTTTCCGGCACGATATAAAAGGTCAGTTCGTTGTAAATAACATCCCATGGAGTCCCTGTTGTCCAGCACGTGAATTCATTGTTCCAGGCCCGTTCGGTTCCCCGGAAGTAATAATCCCGCAGCCATTGAATGCGGCTGGACAATCCAGCCGGTTCTTTGAGCTTGTTCGAGGATGATAAGACGGTTTCCATGCAGACCTCCTTTGGAAAAAGATGAAGCAAATATCGTTACGTTTCCCGATCGATCATTGTGCGGAGATGCGTTTCTCCATGACGCAGAAGTTCTTTCATAACGGATGCCGCTTTTTTCCCGTCCCGGCATTCAATCGCCCTGGCCGTGTTGCGGTGGTATTTGTATACAGCGGCGGTTACCTGCGGATCGTTAAAAAACTGGCCGGAAAGATTTGTGTAAACCGGCCGGAAAGAATTTAACAGAAGCGGATAAACCCTGTTGCCAGATGCCACGGCAACGAGAAGGTGAAATTCAAAATCGAGGTTTGTTATCTTTTGAATGTCCCGGCTGCCCGCGGATTCTTCTTTTTTGATAATTTCGTAAAACTCGCGGGCTTGTTCTTCCGTTCGGTTTTGGGCCGCAAGCCTGGCATAGGCCGGCTCCAGAAGCATTCTCAACTGAAGCAGGCTTTCCAGAAGTTCGGGCTCCAGTTTGCCTTTTTGATACTGGATCAGCGATGCCAGCAGGGAAATGGATCCCTCCTTCCGGTAATCATTGACAGTGGCGCCAATGCGCGGTTTGAGCGACACCATCCCCCGTGACGCAAGTTCGACAAGGCCTTCATGCACAACCGGGCGGCTTACGCTCAGCTGCAGGGCCAGTTCCCGTTCCGATGGAAGCTTTTGTCCTATTTTTATTTTTCCGGAAAGGATCAGTTCTTCAAAGCGAAGAACAAACACATCTTTGAGGCTGTCGGTACGGAGGGGTTCTGTAAGTTGTTCGAGCATTCCGTTTCCTTTTTGCCCGTGTGGCTGGTGGTATTACCAGTGACAGAATACTGGTTTGCAGGGGCTTTGTCAAGATGAAAATATTAAAGTCTCATAATAGTATTCATGATTGAAATTATTACAATTTCAGTCATCTTCCCTGCGGATACCCTAATAACCTGAAGGTCACGCGAGGGCACGAGTGCCGGGAACCAGTTTAAAGAATTCCTGGATGCCGGCCTTCGTCGTCATGACAAGTCTGCATTCAATTATGAGACCGTTAATACATTCATAGAATTTGGGCACGGACTGGCAGGGGTAATGATTGTCTCGATGTCTGATAGGGGGCTCTGCTTTTTTGAAAAAAATTGCCTGAGCAATTGATCTATGTTGCTCTTTCCCGAATGGCAATGATGTCGGTTTTAAGCAATTAGGCTCTCTGTTCATGAATGACGCAGCTTGATATATTTATGAAAACACGTTATATGAAAAGCTAACGATTAACAGTTCCTGAATTCAATAAGGCTTGAATGTGACTTCGAAAGAACCGGAAAAATGGCTGAAGGTTGAAATAAGGGCGTCTGCGGATCTGATTGATGCCGTGAGTAACTTTCTGGACGAAACAGGCGCACAGGGCGTCTTTTCGGAATCATTGCTGCCGCCTGGAGCCGATGACTTTCCGGAGGCTGAAGGTTTTGAAGTCATTAACGCATTTTTCCCCGTGGATGTCCGCAGCGAAAAACGGATTTACACCATACGCAAATATTTAAAGAGCCTTGAAGAAATATTTCCCGAAGTCGGTGCCCCCTCGCTTGAAACAGCCATCATTGCCGATCCGGACTGGGGAGAGCAATGGAAAAAGTATTTCAAGCCGATCCGGGTCTGTAAAAATATCGTCGTCAAACCGACCTGGGAGAGATATGCCCCGGAAAGCCGGGACATTGTTGTTGAAATCGATCCGGGAATGGCTTTTGGCACCGGTCAGCACGCTTCGACGCGGATGTGCATGGAAGCGATTGAAGATATCATCATGAAAGATCGGTCCATCACGGATTGGAAAGTTCTTGATGTCGGCTGCGGTACTGGAATCCTGGGGATTACTGCAGCCAAGATGGGCGCTCAGGATGTGGTTTGCGTGGACAACGATCCCAAGGCGACTGAGATTGCAGCCGAGAATGCCGTCATCAACTCCGTCGCTGACCGTTTACACATTCTGAAGGAAGATGCAATGCGAATCAGGGAGCCGCGTAATCTGATCATTGCAAACCTGACGGCGAAATTGCTGCTGAAGATGCACGCACACCTGGTCAGGCTCCTGGTGCCCGGCGGCTATATGATTATTTCCGGAATCATTGAACCCGATATCCCCGCGATTGAACAGCATTTCATTGTTACGCCGCTCGTACTGCAGAATAAACTCACCGAAAAGGAATGGGTGTGTTACGTTCTCAGGAATAATTCGGCGGACGGAAAATCCTGATGATGCCCAAACGGTAAAAATCTTTCGAGGAACATTTGGCGTTGACCTTGCCCCGAATATACAGTTCAGAAACACTCCAGCATGCTTCAACCTGTGTGTTGGGTAAGGATAATCTCCGGTATCTGAAAACGGTGCTCCGTCTAAGGCCGGGCGACAGGATCATTGTCTTTGACGGTTTTGGATATGAATTTGAAGCGTGCATCGACGGATTTGGAGCCTCCGATGTATCTTTGACTCTGGGAAAGCAGTTCCCAAAGATGGAGAGAAAAATCAGCATCACCCTGGCCCAGGCAATTCCGAAAGCCGGGAAAATGGATTTGATTGTTAAAACCGCCGCTGAGCTGGGTGCGGACGTTATTGTCCCTTTCATCGCAGCCCGATCGGTAAGCCGCATCGAAGGGGAAAAAGCGTCGATGAAAGTCGCCCGCTGGCAGAAGATTGTCCGTGAAGCGGCCCGCTGTGCGCGCAGCATCCAGGTAACCGTCGTCGAGCCGGTGTTGTCTTTTGCCGATATGCTCTCCCGGGCAGCACCCGACGAGCGGAAGCTGATTTTCTGGGAAGAAGAAGATCAGCAGAGCATCAGAGATGCACTGAATGAGAAACGGTTTGCAGGTGCCGTCTGCTATTTCATCATTGTGGGTCCCGAAGGCGGTCTGTCGCGCGATGAAGTAAACCTTGCCAAAGAAGCAGGTTTTGTTTCAGTGAGTCTCGGCAGGCAGATTTTAAAAGTGGAAACAGCCGCCGCGGCCATTTTGTCCATTATCCAGTATGAAAAAGGCATATTCAGCCAGTCCGGGGAGGAAGAAAAATGACAACATACCCGTATGCAGGATTCTGGCGGCGTTTTGTCGCCTATTCGATCGATAGTATCATCATCTTTGTTGCTTTTTTAATTCTGATGATGGTGTCCGGTATTGCCTATTTTACCGGAGCGGTCTCCAATAACAGTCAAAAAAACTGCTGGTCCTTCAGGTTGTGCACACCGATGGCAGCCCGATTTCTTTCGGCACCGCTTTTTTAAGATCGGCGGGTTATCTGGTTTCCAGTTTACTGTTTACAATACCTCTCGGTTATATCTGGGCGGCCTTTGATAAAAGAAAGCAGGCATGGCATGATAAAATTGCAGATACAGTCGTTATTATCCGTGAACCGTTGGGAAATGCAGATGGACTTTCCATTTCCGATTCAGGCCAGCCGACGCAGGGGAACGTTCCATTTGGCGGCGTGTCAGGTGACATTGGACCAATGGAAACAAACAGGCCTGGAATAGCGCCCCGTGAGGATGCTGCAGGCATGGACAGCCAAAAAATACCTTGACAAAGGAAGTCAGATTTTATAGAGGTTTCCAGCCTTTCGAAGATAAAAAAAGCAAGGCGGGTCGGTAGCTCAGTCGGTAGAGCATCGGACTGAAAATCCGAGTGTCGGCAGTTCAATTCTGCCCTGACCCACCATGAATCAAAGGGGTTGAGATTTTTCTCAGCCCCTTTTTTATTGAGAAAAATTTGTAAAAGAGTTTCTGCTATGCTTTGTGAAATCGTCTATTATGCAACAGATGTCGCCGGGGCAATAATTTGTATAAATTATCTAAAAATGGCAATTTGATGAAGAGAAACATTAAATGTAAGTGCATTCACCTTGAAAAAGTATCGTATATGTGTTTCACTTACATAAATAATTTTTAATCATTGTTTCATTTTGATCCATTCGTGCCATCGGTAACGGGGGTGTATGAAGCTGGTTCAGAATTTCATTCTTTTGTTTTCTCTGGTTGTCCTGTTCATTTTTACCGGATGCGGGGACAACAATAAAGCAGATGATCAACTGCAGGCAAATTGCGGCAAAAGTAGTGAAGCGTTTTTCAAGAAAAGCTACGATGCGATTTATTCCGGCTTTTATGCGAGTCATCATAATAAGAAACGGAATACATGCTATATGTTGTTTTACAATCCGGTAACGAAACGAAAGATTTTATATGACGTCGACAAAGCAAATCTTCGCGGAATGTTTTCTCCCGACGGAATTTATTGTTTTGTTTATGAAAAGAAATGTAAGACTGAAAACGAATGGGATAAGCTCGTTCAACCTTATATGGAAGAATAACTGCAAAATGCGGCGGGAGTCATGATGAAGCAAAACAAAATAGCGGTCGTGATTGTAATTATTATAATGATGGCTGTTTCTATCGGCTGCTGGAAAAACAAAACAAATGAACAATCTTCCGTTTCGGTTACGAGCGCAGCGGAGTGGGTGGAATATGGAACGACCAGTGATGGAGGCGTTCTGTTGTATGACAAGGCCCGCATAAAGCATCAGCCGAAGGATATATTTCAGGTTTGGAATAAGTATATTTTTTCTGATGAAAGCAGGGAGAAATTCATGAAGGGCCTGAGAAAGACCGGGCCATTGACCGAAAACTGGGATGGACTTTCACAAATGACCTATTTAAATGAAATTGATTGTAAGAAAGGGATGTCCCGGTATTTGTCGAAGACTTTCTATAATAAGGATCAAAAAGTAATCATTCAGGTCCCCTTTGATAAGCCCGTCTGGAAGCAGATAACGCCCGAGTCACATCTTGATAACTTACGAAAGATAATCTGTAGTCCATAATCCCCATCAATACCGTATTATTCCTTCGGCAATTAAAAGTTTAAATAATTACTGTTACCATACGTACCTGGCGTGTCCCCCCTCTGGAGGGGGTATGGGGAGGTGTCTCATGGTAATTCTTTCTGTGTTTCTGACATGCTGTGGATTCAACACCTCCGTCGTTGCACGCCACCTCCGCCTAACCTAAAGGTCACGCGAGCGGAGAACAAAGCAGTGACAATCGTTTATATATTTAGTTGCCGAAGTAATAGTTGCATCCATCCGGTTTCTGGATAGCAGAAGTTGAAAGTTGCGTCAGACGCCGGTCTAGGTTTGCTTTTCCTGTCCCTTTATGTTAGTCCGCATTGCCGGTAAAGGAAAAATCATGGCAATTCAAACCCCCTATTGTTTAACAGAAACTGATTTGAATCATTTGAAAAAATGGTTTTCTCATTATGTCCGGTCATTCTATTGCGCTGATCCTGTTACACAGCAGGCCATCGTGCTGAAAGAAGAGCATTCCTTAAGGGTATGCAGTGAGATTCTGAATGTCGGCAGGCAACTCGGCATGAGTCAAAACGGCCTGAGGATTGCCGAGGCGATGGCTCTGTTTCATGACATTGGCCGTTTCGATCAATTCACCCGATATCGCACTTTTGTAGACAGGAAATCAGAAAACCATGCCCAACTGGGTGTTGAGGTGCTTCGAAGGGAAAACACTCTGGCGGCATTAAACGAAGAAACCCGCAACGTGATCATAAAAGCGATATCCTTCCACAACCGCTTGAGCATTCCGGACGGTGAAACCCAGATCTGCATGCATTTCAGCAGGCTGCTCCGGGATGCGGACAAACTGGATATTTTCAATCTGGTGTCAACCTATTACTGTGCAGGCCCCGGGGAAAAAAGCAATGCCATTGAGCTGGATCTGCCGGATACACCGGGTATGTCTGATGAAATCCTGACCAGTCTCCTAAACGGGAAAATGATCAGTATGCAGCAAATGCGGTCGCTTAATGACTTCAAGCTTCTTCAGATGGCCTGGATTTACGACATTAATTTTCAGCCCGCTTTCCAGATCATTCAGGAACGGGATTACCTGAAAAAAATAAGGGATGCCCTGCCGGAATCAGACAGAATCGATCAAATTTATGATCATCTTTTGTCCTATCTCAAGCAGCGTTCTGATTGCAGTGATTCTCCTCAGATTATTCCGGTTTAATCCCGCTCGCGCGGAACGAGCGTTAATTCTCCGCAGCTTGCTGCGATATGATAACTTTTATTTCATACCTCGACAGCTTGCCGCGAGGTGGTTGATTGCATCCATTTAATTGATCCATAAAATACTGCTGTCGGTAAAAATCAGAATGGGGCTGAATTCTGGATCAATATATGATAACTACTACAGAAAAATTCAGGAAATAAAAATTGAACGAAGGATCCAAAAAAATATTTGTCGCAAATGGCAGGTTGAGTTCGGAAGCCGCCCAATATAGGCATTGGATGCCTGCCTTGATTTGCGCAACCCTGGCGATCATCACGATTATTACCTTCTGGCAGCTCAAGGACTGCGGCTTTATCAACTATGATGACAGTATGTACGTGTATGAAAATGCTTACGTACAATCCGGCCTGAATTGGGACAATGTTAAACAGGCCTTTTCTTCTGAATTAGCAAAGTTAAGTGGCCACTGGCATCCGGTGACATGGCTGTCATGGATGATTGACTATCAATTCTTTGGCCTCAATGCTACCGCCTATCACCTGGTAAATCTTTTCTTCCATGTGGTAAACACTCTCCTCCTTTTTCTGCTATTGCTCCGAATGACAAAAAACATCTGGCCCTGTGCCTTTGTAGCCGCCCTGTTTGCGATACATCCTCTCCATGTAGAGTCTGTCGCCTGGATCGCAGAACGCAAGGATGTTCTTTCCACCTTTTTCTGGATGCTCACCCTTGGAGCCTACAGTTATTATGTGGAAAATCCGGGTTTTCGAAGATATTTTTTTGTCCTTCTGTTTTTTGTTCTCGGTTTGATGGCAAAACCCATGTTGATAACCCTTCCTTTCGTATTGCTGCTTTTGGATTACTGGCCTCTGCGGCGCTTTGGGGAAATAAATCCGCGTCAGAAAGTTCAGACTGAAGCATTGAAAACAGTGACTTCTGACCAGCAAAAAAAGAAGTCTAAAAAGAAGAATACTGTTAAAGAAATATTGGAAGCAAAGAAAACAGACCACCCCGAATACAAATGGTCGCTGATATATCCTTTGCTTTGGGAAAAAATTCCTCTTTTTGTCCTGGCACTTCTTTCAAGTATTGTAACATACTTCGCTGCACAAAGTGCAGGAGCTGTCCATTCTGAATCGATTCCACTGTTTATTCGTATCGGGAATGCCTTCATTTCCTATATCGCTTACATTGGGAAGATGATCTGGCCGAGTAATCTCGTTGTCTTTTATCCTTATGCGAAGTTGATGATTCCCTGGCAGGTTTTGGGGTCGATATTACTTCTTATCGCTATAACCTTGGTAGTTATCTGGAGGGTAAAGAAATTCCCTTATCTGGCAGTAGGTTGGCTGTGGTATATCGGCACTCTAGTGCCTGTCATCGGAATAGTGCAGGCCGGCTCTCAGGCCATGGCGGACCGGTATACTTATATTCCCCTGATTGGACTGTTCATCATGTTGGCATGGGGTGTTCCGGAGCTCTTGAAAAAATGGAAATACGGGAAGGAGATGCTTTTTGCGGCATCTGCATTAAGCATTGTGTGCCTTTCAGTTATTTCCTGGAAGCAAGTCGGGTACTGGCAGAACAACTTTACATTGTATGATCATGCCCTGGTGGTTAATGACAACAGTTGGCTCGCCTATGACAACAGGGGTGTCGCCTATTACAGTCAGGGAAGATACAAGCAGGCGATTGAAGATTTTAACAGGGCAATCGAAATCAAGCCGCGTCACGAGAAGACCTATAATAACCGGGGTAACGCCTATCAAACCCTTGGAGGATACCGGCAGGCGATTGATGATTTTAATAAGGCAATCGAAGTCAAACCGGATTTTCCAGAAGCCTATAACAACAGGGGCAATGCCTATCTATTTCTTGGTAATTACAAGAAGGCAATTGAGGATATGAATAAGGCCATCGAGATCAAACCGGATTATGCGACGGCCTATAACAGCCGAGGGAATGCCTGCCAGGCTCTCGGCAACTATCATCAGGCAATTGAGGATTATGGCAGGGCGATCGAGAACAAGCCGCGTTATGCGGAGGCATATTATAACAGGGGGACTGCATATAACAAACTTGGAAATTACCAGCGGGCAATTGAAGATTTAAACAGGGCGATCAATTTAAAGCCTGATTATCCGGAAGCCTACGTTAACCGTGGTTTTGCCTACAAAGGCCTCGGAAATTACCAGCAGGCAATTGAGGACTATGGCAGCGCGATCCAAATCAAGCCGGATTATACATTTGCCTATCTTAACCGCGGTGCGGCCTATGTCAACCTTGGAAACAATGACATGGCACTTAATGATCTGAAAATGGCGGCAAAACTCGGCGATGAAAATGCAAAGAAATTGCTAAAAGGCAAAGGGATAAGCTGGTAGCAACAAATAAACGCAATATTTCTGTCAGGAAAAATCACTTTTACTGACAGACAATGGTTTAGCATTAGGGCGCAAATAAAACCCCCTCAATCTATTGGAGACTTGAGGGGGCTTGCTATATTCACAGATCATGTTTTTTGCTGCAGCGGGTGTAAATCCATTACCTCTTTAAATACTGAACCGCTTTAGATCAGGTCACAATGTTTTTCACT
>PHBN01000041.1:0-7542 GCA_002840635.1 Deltaproteobacteria bacterium HGW-Deltaproteobacteria-1 | reverse complement strand
GCGATGGTTCCTAATGTCTTTTTCATGATCTGTTACCTCCTTGAGGGTTTTTGTTTGTTTCTTTTGCCTTTATACTAATGAAATTTGCGTGCCAGAATTTCAAATCAGGTAAACAATGTTTGTAACATAACGATATGTAATATGATTTACCGCTTATGGTTGTCTGCAAGATTATTTAAATAAGCTTTTCCCCGTCTTTTCTTTAATCAAATGTTCAATCAGGTTTAACGATATATGAAAATTGGTGGTTGCCGGCAAAAGAGTTGTGTATGATGACAACAGGGATAGAGATCATCTCAAATACTTATCAAAACGGGCAGCTGTGTTTTTTTGCTGTGAAGGAGATGGGGCATGACTCAAGGAGAAAAACTTATCATTGAGCTGTTTGAAAAAGTCAGTAAACAGCAATGGGACGATATCGACAAATTTATTCATCCCGCGTTTCAGTCTGTTCATCAGGGTGGCAGCAGAAACAAGGAAGAAGAGATTGCGACCCTCAAATGTCTATGCATGGGGGAATACTACCTGAGCAACTTCAGGGTAACAGAGGATCCATCCCTGATGGTTGTATCTTATACCGTAAGGGCACAGGAAATCATTAATGGAAAACACACCCTGACAAAACCGTCGCAGAGATTGTCCGTCTTTGTGAAGTTAAAAGACGGATGGCGATGGCTTGCCCATGCGAATTTCATTCCCATAAAGGAGGCACAATGATGACAAAAAATATTCTGGTTGTTTTGGGCAGTCCGAGAAAAAAAGGGAACAGCGCCATTCTGGCGGAGCAAATCAGCCGGGGGGCAAAATCAGAAAAAGCCGGGGTTGAAACCATTTATTTACACGGGAAGAACATTGCCCCCTGCAAAGCCTGCATGAGTTGCCAGAAGAAAGGAAGCAAGGGGTGTTCTATCGCGGACGACATGCAGGAAATTTATGCAAAGTTGATCAAGGCAGATGCCTGGGTCATTGCCAGCCCCGTTTACTGGTTTACCATGTCCGCGCAGACCAAGATATTCATGGATCGCTGTTTTGCGCTTCCCGCTTACCATCATGATCCCTTTCGAGGAAAGCGAATAGCCGTTGCCATGGCGTACGGTGATGAAGATCCTTTCAGATCAGGCTGTATCAATGCTTTAAGAACGTTTCAGGACGCATACAGATTCACAGGGTCTTCTCTTGTCGGTATGGTCTATGGGAGTGCCATGGACGCCGGCGAAATTCGATTGAATGAAAAAATAATGCAGGACGCGTACGATCTCGGGAAAATTCTTGCTGCAAAATAGAAATTGTTTTTGTCGGAATTTCTGTTGATGAACCTTCAGATTTGTTCCGATGAAAGAGGCTGACGGGTCCTGCTGAAAAACCATCAAAGTATTTGGAACAGGTAATTTCAGACAGGGGTTCATATGCTCTAATTATTTAATATACTTGCAATTATTTGGTGGATATGGCATAAAAAACAAAAGGTTTTGGTATGCCGAAGATCAAGTCGGACTGACGCAATAAACGTTGTGCACAGGTAAACAATTTTTTTATCCTGAAATGAGTTTGCTGATTAGTTGCGTGAGAGGGATCTATGGAGCAAAGAAAGAGCCCTTTTCTGTGCGGCGTAAGAATGGTTCCGGGATTGCTGCTGCTGTTATGTTTTCATGTGCCGCGCCTCTATGCGCATCATGACACATCCATGCGTACGGATCTCAATTTTTCCTATACGTTCAATGAACAATTTCAGGCCGTATCCTATGTATTTATCCAGGCCGATCAAAATATTTCAAATTATGATTATGGTGAATGGGGAATCGGACTGCAGTATCAGACGCCGCTTTCATGGCTTTCGTTTCTTATTTACTATCAACAGGGATATTCGAAGGAGGATGATCGTCACTGGGAACTTGAACAAAAACCCAGTGTCAACATGAACACACAGGTTACGCTTTCCGGTTTCAGGATATCAAACCAGATCCGTTATGAATACAGGATAACACCCGAATGGAATGATTATCGAATTAAAAACACGCTGGTCATCTCCCGGCCGGATCTGGTATTTCAGCTTCAGCCCTATATCGGATGGGAGATGTTCTATGAGAATCATGACAAGGCTCTCATGCTCAACAGGATAAAACTGGGCATCTCCAGGTATATAGGCGGCCATGTTTCGATTGGCCCCTATTATCGGATTGATTTATCCAATATCAACAGCGGGTGGGAATGGACCAAACAGCTCATCGGATTTCATGTAACAATCAATTATTAGGGATGGATCATATGGCGATAGATGAAGAAACCGTTGACAGACAAAACGAGGCAACCCTCACCGGTCAACTTTTGCGATCATTTTTAATCCTGCTCATGATTTTGTTTTTTGGTACCGGGTTTGCGCAGGCGGAGAGCCAGGTTGTCAGAGTTGGTGTTTACGAAAATGCGCCGAAGGTCTTTATGTCCGAATCCGGCAAGCCATCGGGAATCTTTATTGATATTATCGAGTATATTGCAAAACGTGAAGACTGGGACCTTGAATATGTGCCCGGGACGTGGGCACAGGGGCTGGATCGCCTCGCCCGGGGTGAAATAGATTTGATGCCGGATGTGGCTATTACGGCAGATCGGGAAAAGAAATTCTCATTCCATAAAATCCAGGTGTTGTCCTCATGGTTTCAAGCCTATGCCCGCAAAGACAGCGGTATTCGGTCGATACTGGACCTGAATGGAAAGCGCATTGCCATTCTGGAACAATCGGTTCAGCAGGAAGCTTTTACACGCTTCAGTGAAGGCTTTGGGTTGCGCATCAAGCCTGTTCCCGTTGCGGATTATAAAACAATGTTCGAGATGGCTGCCCGCGGTGATGTGGATGCGGCTGTAACGAATCAGTTTTACGGTGCCATGCATGCCAGGCAGTATGGCCTTGTGGACACGGCCGTTGTTTTTGAACCCTCCGCCCTCTTTTTTGCGGCATCCAAAAACGATCCCAAACAGCTGCTGGAAGCCATTGACCGCCATTTGTCCGTTCTGAAAAAAGACACACACTCGCCCTATTACAATTCTCTGAGGAGATGGACGTCCGAAAAGGTTCGATTCAAAGTTCCGTTGTGGCTGCAGATTCTGGCTCTGATTGCAGGTGTTGCCCTGCTTATGAGCCTTGCAGGAAGCCTTGTCTTGAAGCGTCAGGTGAATGCGAGAACCCGTGAGCTCTGGCAGATCAATCAGGAAATGGAGCAGCGAATTATCGAGCGGACCGAAAAACTCGAACAGGCCAATCAGAAACTCCTGTCGGAAATTGAAGAACGCGCTAAAACCCAAAAAGCGCTTTTCATTAGCGAGACCATGTACCGCGACTTGGTGGAGAGCGCCAACAGCGTCATTCTGAGATGGACAGCCGAGGGGAAAATTACATTTATCAATAAATTTGCCCAGCAGTTTTTCGGGTTCAGCGAGGAAGAAATTATCGGACAAAATATTATTGGCACTATCGTGCCTGAAGTGGAAACCTCCGGCCGTGACCTGACGTCTTTGGTTTATAATGTTGCTAAAGATCCGAAAGCCTATGAAGGACATGTAAATGAAAATATCAAAAAAAATGGTCAGAGAGTTTGGGTAGCCTGGACTAACAAGCACTTAATGGATGAAAGCGGTCAGTTGGTGGAGATATTGTCCATTGGAATCGATATAACCAAATTAGTCGAAGCCGAAAAGGAGCTTCGTGACACCATGGCCCAACTGGACAAAGCCAAAGTGCGTGCGGAGTCAGCGGACCGTTTGAAGTCGGCATTTTTAGCGACAATGTCCCACGAGCTGCGGACGCCGCTTAATTCCATCATTGGCTTTACCGGCATTTTATTGCAAAGACTCGGAGGGCCTTTGAACGAGGAGCAGGAAAAGCAGCTGGGCATGGTATATAACAGCTCGAGGCATTTGCTGGATCTCATCAATGACGTTCTGGATATTTCAAAGATAGAAGCCGGGCAGCTCAATGTGGTCAGTGAACCCTTCGATTTACGGGAATCCATCGAAAAAGTCATGAAGAGTTCCCAACCGCTGGCGGATAAGAAGGGGATCGAGTTTTCCTCGACGATTGCTCCCGAGATTGGCGTCATAACGAGCGACCGCCGCCGGGTGGAGCAGATTTTGCTGAATTTGATCAGCAATGCCATCAAGTTTACGGAGGAGGGTTATGTTCGTCTGCGGGGGGAAGTCAGGGGGAATGATATCGTCATAGACGTGCGGGATTCGGGGATCGGCATTAAGCAGGAAGATATGGGCATTCTGTTTAATGCCTTTCAGCAGATCGAATCCGGAACTACCAGAAAATATGACGGCACGGGACTGGGGCTTTCCATCTGCAAGAAACTGGCGCATTTGCTGGGCGGAGAAATCCGTGTTGAAAGTGAATGGGGCAAAGGCAGTACCTTCAGTTTTATTTTGCCCAAAGAAGGAGAAAAGGTATGAAAGAAAATATTCTGGTGATCGAAGACAATGAGCAAAACCTCTACCTGGTCAAGTTTATACTGGAAAAGAACGGCTATCAGGTTCATGTCGCAACCGATGGTCAAGCTGGAATTGAAAAGGCAAATGATCTAAAACCGGATCTGATCCTGCTGGACATTCAGCTACCGGTCATGGATGGTTATGCTGTTGCGAAGAACCTGCGTGCAAATCCTCTTACTGCAAAAATTCCCATTGTTGCCGTAACGTCCCATGCCATGGTCGGTGACCGTGATAAAGCCATATCATCCGGATGCAATGGATACATTGAGAAACCTATTAATCCTGATACGTTCATATCGGAAGTCGAGCTTCATTTGATTAAAAAATAATCAAGGCGGTTGGGTATGAAAAAAGTACTGATTGTCGATGATGTGGCGGAAAATCGTTATATTCTGGAAAAACTGCTTGGGGTCCATCAGATGGAAGTGATTTCCGCTCAAAACGGTCAGGAAGCTCTGGATAAGACATACGCAGATCCGCCGGATTTGATTATCAGCGACATACTCATGCCGGTCATGGACGGATACACGTTATGTAAAATCTGGAAATCCGATGATCGCCTCAAGCATATACCCTTTATTATTTATACGGCGACTTATACCGATCCCAAAGATGAGGCTTTTGCAAAAAAACTCGGGGCAGACCTGTTTGTAATCAAGCCCCAGGAACCGCATGTTTTTGTTGAAACAGTCAAAGAAGTCATTTAGAAAGAGCGCGTTGTTCAAACCACGGAATTTCATCCGCTGGGCTCGGAGATGGAATTTTTCAGGCAGTATAATGAAATTCTCTTTCATAAGCTGGAGAAAAAAGTGTCTGATCTGGAGCAGGTTAACCGGCGTCTGGGCCAGGAAATTGAGGAGCACAGGCTGGCTGAAGAAAAATTGTTGAGACTCGGCCGGTCCATAGAGGAAAGTCCGGTGGCATTTGTCTTAATGGATGTCAACGGAAACGTTGAATATGTCAACCAGGAGTTTTTAAGGATCAGCGGGTATGCCCGTCAGGATAAAGCGGGATTAAATATAAAGAGCCTTCAGCTAACGGGAAACCAGCCTGACGATTTTCAGAAGGCGTGGGACAGTGTTGGATCGGATAACATCTGGCGTGGTGAAATGCGCATCAGGAAGCAAAACGGTGATTGGTTTTGGGCGTACCTGACCATGTTGCCGCTGAAAAACCAGGAAGGTCGTGTCAACAGCTATATGATGATTATGGAAGACACGTCGGAAAAAAGGCGGCTTGAGACACAGCTGATCCAGTTGCAAAAGCTTGAAGGTATCGGTCAGCTGGCGGGGGGCGTGGCGCATGATTTCAATAACATTCTGACTGCGATCATCGGTTACGCCCATCTGGTTTATCTGAATATGCAGCAGGATGATATAAACAGGGGGCATATCAAGCATATTCTGGACTATTCGGAAAAAGCCGCGACCATTACCAAAAGTCTGCTGGCTTTCAGCCGGAGGCAGACAGCGAACCTGTCCTGTTTCAACATTAATGACTTGATTTCCGATTTTCAAAAACTTCTGTTGCGACTGATGCCCGAAAACATAGAAATACAGACCCAGTTTACATCACAGAAACTGTCTGTTCTGGTGGATCAGGTCCAGCTGGAGCAGGTCATCATGAATCTGGCAACCAATGCGCGTGACGCCATGCCCGACGGAGGATTGATTATTATAGCCACGAACATGATTGACATCGATCAGGAATTTATCAAGGTTAATGGATACGGCAAAACCGGTTCTTATGCACAGATAACGGTGGCCGATATGGGGAAGGGCATGGACCAGCAAACCCGTGAAAAGATCTTTGAGCCATTTTTTACAACAAAGGAACCTGGTAAAGGGACCGGTCTGGGGATGACAATTGTCTATAGTATCATAAGCAAGCACAATGGCTTTATTAACGTGGAAAGCGAACCCGGCAGAGGTTCCCGTGTGCGGATATTATTGCCGATTGTTGAGGCGGTTGAGGCCGTGAATGGAAACAAAACCGATGAAGTCATCGAGCAGGGAGGGGCAAGAACCATTCTGGTTGCAGAGGATGATTCGGGAATACGTGATCTGATAACGACGATACTGACCGAACGCGGTTATCAGGTGATCGGTGTTGCCAACGGAGTGGAAGCTGTAAACCTGTTCAGGGAAAGTATGGAAAAAGTATCGCTGGTCATACTTGACGGTATCAATCAGAGCGATGAAGCCGGATGTGAAAGTGATATTTATGAGCGGATATTCGGAAAATATGCTCGAGTTTGATAAGATGCAGGACCAGAAAATCCATTTTTTGCAAAAACCGATTCTGCCATTGGATATTTTGAAAAAAATACAAGAACTCCTGGATTCTTGAAATGAATGAACAGGAATGTTAACGTGATCAGCGCCGGATCGTGACAACCGACGGCCGGTAGAGAAAAGTGTTTTTGCGTATAAAGCTTTCCTGGTTGTCGATCTCCTCGATTGAATTGCAGACATATGTAATGACGATGTTTCTGCCCCGCTCGAATTGACGGTGTTCCTTGCCGGCGTAACAAAAAGTATTTTGATCATAAAGGGGGCTTGCGGGGTCCACTTCGGCAATGGATTCGATAAGCGACGCAGGTGCACTCCACGGACCTTCCAGGTATGGGGCCGTTGAATATAAGAGTTGACGTCCCTTGTTTTCAGGCGACAGGTAAACGGCCATCCACTCCCCGTCCTTCGGGTGGTAGCGAACACTGAGTTCGGAAACGCCGGCGGGGAAAATGATTTTTACTTCTTTAGGCTGTAGCTTCTTTTGCCATCCATTATTAGTCAGGTACTCAAAATGATTGGTCGGGTTACCTAAGTGATCAATGGGAATCCGCGCCAGAATGTTGCCGGAGATATTGACATTGCCTGCGGCATACCGGTAGAGGGGATAATAATATACGTACTGATCATGAACGACAGACGTTGTCGCCAGCGCTTCAATGCCGTTTGGCAAAGCGCGGGTCCAGTCCAGGTAGTCAACCGGCCATAAATTGGGATTGTCATTTTGGAAGTCTTTGATCCGGGCTATCTTGTGACCACCGACTTTAAA
>PHBN01000350.1 GCA_002840635.1 Deltaproteobacteria bacterium HGW-Deltaproteobacteria-1 | reverse complement strand
TTCCGCGCTGGCGATCGGCAGACTCATATTACGCAAAGCGTCACGGACAAGCTGGGCGGCATGCAGCGAACGGGTGTCGTTGATATCAATGGCCATTGGCGTTATTTTGAACGTGTCATCTTCAAAACCAAGAATATGCTGATTGGCCCAGACACCCAGTCCCCCATCCTTAGGCAGGCAATAGCCACCAATGCCGGGTCCGGGGAAAATCATGTTGGAATGCGTCGGGCGCACTTTGATGGCCTTGATCACTTTTATGAGATCCACACCGTTTCTTTCAGCAAACAGACTCCATTCGTCCAGAAACGCCAGAATGGTTGCCCGGTAGCTGTTTTCGACAACTTTGGCTGTCTCTGATTCAATGGGCCGGTCCAGCACGGTAAGCGGGAACTTTTCGGTATTGAGGACTTCATTCAGGAATTTAATCACTCTTTGCTTGGCCTTTTCGTTAACACCGGAACAAACGCGCCAGAAATCGCGAATAGACGCCACGTAGTTTCTACCCGGCATGACGCGTTCATAACTATGAGCAATCAGGGGGTCGCTTTTGATGCCTCTTTGTCGAAAAACCTTGCGCATGGCGGGGAGAGCCACCTGCTCGGTGGTTCCCGGCGCTACGGTCGTTTCGATGAGAACCAGGCACTTAGGGGGTATGTGACGGGCTATAATATCAAAGGATTCCTCGAGGGCGTTCATTTCCACCTGGCCGTTACGCACATTGCCCAGCTCATTCTTTGCATAGTCCAGCTGGACGTCCACAACCACCACGTCGGCAAGCTTTAATACATCGTATACAAATGTTGCAACGAGAGTTTTCTTTTCTAAAACGCAGCGCCGGATCATGGGGTCCACTTCCGGATCCTCCGCCTTGACGGGTGAAATGCCCTCGTTGAGTTTGGGTATCTTCCAGTAGCTCCTTTTACTCGGTCTCTGCATGCCGATCACAAACTTGCCCGGCTTGCCGTTTTTTCTGGTCGTGTCGGCGATGATAGCGGCCATGACGGAGCCGACAAAGCCTACACCCATGACGACTACGATTTCCTGCCCCTTTTTCCGGAACCGGAATGGGGCTTTTCCGGATGACCTGGGATGTTGTACTTCCCAAAAGCAATTCGCGAAGGCGGTTGTGCCCATAAGCGCCCATGACCATCAACTCAACCGACCCCTCCTTGATAAATTTAAGGATTTCATCGACCTCGCGGCCTGTTGATATAATCACTTCGCAGTCGGCATGGCCCTGCTGGGCCGCGTCTTCAACCTGCGTGGATAAATCCGCCGCCCTCGATTTATCCGTACTGATGATGATTACGGTGATCGGCCAGTTTGCTTTTTCCGAAATCATCAGGGACAGTTCCAGCGCTTTTCTGGACGGGGCACTGCCGTCGTAGGCCAATCCCATGCTTTCGATCATCCGAAAAGATTCTGGAATGACCATGACAGGCTTTCCTGAATGACGGATAACAACTTCGGCGACTGATCCGATCAGTCCGCCTTCTTTTACATGAAAGTGCTCACCCTTTTTTGCCATTAAAATCAAATCAGCGTTTTCGGCCTCTTCAATAATTGTATCACTGATCTTGCCAATATTTTTTTGCGTACGGCAGGGAATGGCCGCCATCCGACAGCGGTCTTCAAAGTCCTTTAACAGCAGGTCGGCTTTTTCTTTCAAAGATGCTTCAATGGCTTCACAGAAACCGTCGCAGGGAGGCATACCGGCGGTTGTGGAGATATCTGTCAGCATCGGTCCCTGGATTAAAAAGATGTCGATGACATGGAGGCCGGTCAGCGCCGCTTCCAGTTTCGGCGCAATATAGATACCATAATCGACAGCGTTGGCGCTGTTGGGCGACCCGTCAACTGGAATGAGTATTGTTTTGATCATGATGCCTGTCTCCCCATATTCTTCGGGCGGTGATCATTTTTGTTTTTTATCAAAGTGACTCAAATCGTGCAGGAGGTTGCCAATGTCCTTATCTTCCCATGTGCGTTTCGAATCTTCGTCTTCTCCCGAATCCTCATCCACATGAGTTCCGTCTTCCTTGAAGGTTAGAAATTTGCCCGCCAGATTGCCGTTTTTGTAAGTTGCCTTTTCCCTGATTGTTCCGTTTTTATAGTAAGATGTGTATTCGCCATCGCGTTTGTCTCTTTTAAAAAATCCCTTTTCCTTGATTTGTCCGCTTTTATAATAGCAGATATATTCTCCCTCAAACTTGCCTTGCTGAAAGTGTTCTTCTTCGCGCAATTCTCCCGTCTTAAAATAACGTTGGTAGAGGCCGTCGGGCTTTCCGTTTTTATAATGTTCTTCTTCACGAACATGTCCGTTTTCATAATAGGAAATATAGGGACCGTCCATTTTATCATTTACGAAATTCACTTTTTCCCGAATCTGCCCGTTGGCATAATAACTGACGGCCGGACCGTTTTTTTTGCCGCCTGAAAAATGAAGCTCCGCCATGATTTGGCCACCAGGGAAGTATGTTGTATATTGGCCGTGTATTTTCCCTTCCAGCAGATATTTTTTTTCCTTTATGGCTCCGTTAGGATAATGAATTATTTTTTCCTTGGGCATAATATTCTTGCTCGTTTCATATTCGGGTTGTTTTCTTCCGTTCGTTCAGCCCTGGATACCGGATGCGGTTATGTTATCCGTCCGCATATTTTATGCTTGATATGGAAATGGCTTATAAACAATATTACCCTGCAATACCGTTGTGGAAGAATAATACATGTTTTTTAATCAATCCACCCGAAGAATGCAACCAAAAACAGACAGGTTTTAAGTAAATTTTGTTTTACTTTTTGCAAAAAGGCTATTAGGGTTTGACAGTCGGATAATTTATTCCATATAATAAGAGTGTATTACAACAACTGAGC
>PHBN01000040.1:4603-17767 GCA_002840635.1 Deltaproteobacteria bacterium HGW-Deltaproteobacteria-1 | reverse complement strand
GAACCTGATTTACAAGACAGCAGCCGATACGGGTTTGTTGCTGAAAAAGCTCCTTTCGAAAAGGAAGCACAGGAAAAAATATACCCGGGATGAGTTGCCGCTCAGATCGGAACTGTTCAGTTCCGAACAGATGAAGCAGCATGGCAAAAACCTGGCCGGCCTTCATCAGTTAACCGGGAAGAAAGCCACCGAAAGGCTTCTGGGGCGGCTTCATGAAAATGAAGAAGTGCTGATTGAAACAACCCGGCAGCTGACCACCGTAGTCAAGGAAAACAATCCAATCGCACCGGCTGAGGAATGGCTTCTCGATAATTTTTATTTAATTGAGGAAAATGTCCGTACCTCCAAGCGCCACCTGTCCCGTGGATTCAGCCGGGGGCTGCCCTGGCTGGCGTCCGGGCCATCCGCCGGACTTCCCAGGGTCTATGACATCGCGCAGGATATCATTTCTCACGGCGACGGCAGGGTGGATCTGGAAAATCTTGTCAGTTTTGTTACCGCCTACCAGTCGGTTTCCTGTCTGAAGCTGGGTGAGCTGTGGGCTATCCCGATCATGCTGCGTCTGGCACTGATTGAAAATCTCCGTCGCATCGGAACTCGCATCATGGCGGATGTTGCCGACCGGGCCCGTGCCAATTACTGGGCGGATCAGATGGTTGAT
Organism: Deltaproteobacteria bacterium HGW-Deltaproteobacteria-1; assembly: GCA_002840635.1. GTDB lineage: Bacteria > Desulfobacterota > Syntrophia > Syntrophales > Smithellaceae > UBA8904. The sequence continues at coordinate 17,106 of PHBN01000040.1, read as the reverse complement.
GTGGCGGCAAGAGATCCCAAAAGCCTCGTCCTGACGATCGCGGACATGGCCCGGTCTGATCCGCCGCTTTTAAGCTCTTTTGTCGCGGAATTTGCGCGTCGCCTGCAGGGCAAGAGTCATGCGCTGGCCTTGCCGCTGAGCTGGATTGAGCAGCGGCTTTCCGAATCGCATATAACCATCGAACAGATGATTCAGGCAGGGAATCAGCAGCTGGCAGCCGATCAAGCTTCTGTCAGCAACAGCATCGGTTCTCTCCGGTTTCTGACAACGATGGACTGGCGTGAATTTGTTGAGACCATGAGTGTGGTCGAAAAAGTGCTGCGCGAAGATCCCAGCGATGTCTATATCCGCATGGATTTTGCCACGCGCGATCATTACCGTCACGTGATAGAAAAAATTGCAAAAAACTCTTTGCTGTTCGAAAGGGACGTCGCCGAGTTGGCAATTGAAATGGCCAGGGAGGCCGTATCCGCGAAAACCGGCGACGAGCGGATGACCCATGTCGGGTTTTATCTGATTGACAAGGGATTGCCTGAACTTGAAAAAAGAGCGCGGATGCGCCTATCTTTATCCGAAATCGTCAAAAGGATGGCTGGCCGCGTTCCCCTGCTGCTCTACCTGGGAAGCATTATCATGATCACCCTGTTGCTGTCAGGATACCTGTTGAGCATGGTTCAGGAAAGCGGGTTGCCAAGCTGGATCATGCTGCCGGCTGCAGCGGTTTTGGTTCTGGGAGCAAGCTCCCTTGGCGTATCACTGACCAACTGGCTGGCCACGCTGTTTATGAGTCCGCGCCCTCTGCCGCGCATGGATTTTTCTATAGACATACCGCCGGAAGCCAGTACGCTGGTGGTCATCCCTACCATGCTGAGTGATGTTCAGAGTGCCGAAAATCTGCTCGAAGCTCTGGAAATCAGATTTCTGACAAACCGGGCGAACAACCTGCACTTCGGTCTGCTTACAGATTTTTGCGACGCCCCCCACGAAAAAATGCCAGAAGATGACGAGATATTACGCGTGGCTGAAAAGGGGATCAAGGAGCTCCATGAGAAATACAGAGGCATCAAGGGAGGATCTTTTTACCTTTTTCACCGTCCGCGCCTCTGGAATCCGGAAGAAGAAGTATGGATGGGTTATGAACGCAAACGAGGCAAACTGGCTGAGCTGAATGCTTTTCTGCGGGACGGCGCGAGAGATCGCTTTTCAAAGATTGTTGGAGCCACGGAATTATTATCCAACGTAAAGTATGTCATTACCCTGGATACGGACACACAGCTACCTCGCGATGCCGCAGAAAAATTTATCGGGACGATGGCTCATCCGCTGAACCACCCCTTGTTTGACGAATCAAAAAAAATTGTTTGCGCAGGTTACGGTATTCTTCAGCCTCGCCTGACGGAGAGTCTATCCGGTGCAAGACAGACCAGGTATTCGCGATTATGGGGAGATCAGACGGGGATTGATCCTTACACGCGTATGGTCTCCGATGTTTATCAGGACATTTTCGATGAAGGGTCCTATGTCGGCAAGGGCATCTATGATGTTGATGCGTTTGAAAAAACGCTGCACAACCGTCTTCCCGAAAACCGGATACTGAGCCATGACCTGATCGAGGGTTGTCATGTGCGCAGCGGGCTTATTTCCGATGTGGAGCTATATGAAGAATATCCGGCCTCATATCAGGTGGACGTAAGGCGAAGGCACCGCTGGATTCGAGGGGACTGGCAAATTGCCGGCTGGCTGAGGTCAAGGGTCCCTGTTCTGGGCGGTGCGTATCAGGTCAATGCAATTTCGAAACTCTCCCATTGGAAAATATTCGACAACCTTCGCCGAAGCCTCGTTCCTGCCGCCCTCACCATCATGCTGATTACCGGTTGGACGATGTTGCCGCAAGCCTGGCTCTGGACGCTTCTGGTGGCGTGTATTTTGTTTATTCCGTCTGCAAGCGCCTTAACGCTGGATCTCTTTCGTAAGCCCGGAGATGTTTTGCTGCGCGATCATATGACCTATGTGCTTCGACAGACAGGGCGGCATATTGTTCAGATTCTTTTTACCGTCGCCTGCCTGCCGTACGAAGCCTGTTACAGCCTCGACGCAATTATGCGTACTTTGTGGCGGATGCTGATTTCGCACAAACGGCTACTGGAATGGAACCCCTTCAACAATCATATTCATCATGCCCAGGATAGTCTTGCCGAATCCATCAGGACTATGTGGATATCCCCTTTGCTGTCCACGGCGGTGTTTGCTTATCTGATTTGGTCGGCAAGGCCCGGTGCACTCTGTGCTGCCTTTCCCGTACTTGTTTTGTGGTTTATTTCTCCCGCAATTACCTGGTGGGTCAGCCGGCCTGCTGTCAGAGAAGGAATTACGCTGAAAGATGAACAGATTGTCTTTTTGAGAAAAGCGGCCCGTCGGACCTGGGCGTTTTTCGAAACGTTTGTTGCAGTGGGAGATAACTGGCTTCCTCCGGACAACTATCAGGAGTATCCGGGTGCCGTGATTGCGCATCGCACGTCACCGACAAATATCGGCCTGTCCCTGCTGGCGAATCTGTCCGCCAGCGATTTTAATTATATTACACCGGGTGAATTCGTCAGGCGTACAGACAATACCATGGACACGATGGGGAAATTGGACCGTTTCCGGGGCCACTTCTACAACTGGTATGACACGCAAACCCTCAAGACCCTGCCGCCGCATTACATATCAACGGTGGACAGCGGGAACCTGTGCGGTTATCTCCTGACACTGAAGCGGGGTCTTCTTGAACTTCCCGAAAAGAAAATATTAGGGGACCGTTTGCTCACGGGCATTTCCGATACCTTCAATGTTTTTCAGGACGCCGCCGAAAAAATGTCTAAAAAGGAACTGGACGAATTTAAAAAACAAATGGCTAAGCCCGTCAGTTTTCAGCAAATGACAGCGAATGAGTGGTGGCGACTCCTGGACGGGCTTGCGAAATCAGCGTTGGACCTTACTGCAACCTTTCAGGGCCATCCGCAAAGCCAGGTCTACCAGTGGGCGCGGGCCATCGTCAGCCAATGCCGGAATGCGGCAGACGAATTGATGACGCTGTGCCCCTGGGTGACGCTGGATATTCCTTCGGACAGGTGCGGCAGCCTTGTCAAAGAAATCGGTATTCCCACGTTGCAGGAAACGGCAGACCTGCCCGCCAGATGTCTCTCCGCTTTCAAAGAAAAAGTCGGGTCCATCGCCGACGATAGAGAACGAGCGTGGTATGCCGAGTTTGCCCGTAAGGTTTCGGAAGGGAGCGTACGGGCACGGGAAAGACTGACCCTGATCAATAACCTGATTAAAAAATCCGGGGAATTTGCCGACATGGATTACAGCTTCCTTTACGATAAAGGACGCCAGTTGCTGACGATCGGGTATAGCGTCGGTGAGCGCCGCCAGGATAAAAGCTATTATGATCTGCTCGCATCCGAAGCCAGATTTTGCAGCTTTGTCGCCATCGCACAGGGACAGCTGCCGAAAGAAAACTGGTTTGCCCTGGGACGCATGCTCACGAATCCGGGGGGCGACCCGGTCCTGCTGGCCTGGGACGGTTCGATGTTTGAGTACCTGATGCCGCTTCTGGTCATGCCGAATTATGAAAACACACTGCTGGATCAAACCTATAAATCGGCGGTAAAAAGCCAGATCGCATATGGTGATAAAAGGGACATTCCCTGGGGGATTTCGGAATCCGGCTATAACAACATCGATGTTCATCTGAATTACCAGTACCGTGCCTTCGGTGTTCCCGGTCTCGGACTCAAACGCGGACTGGCTGACGACCTGGTTGTGGCCCCCTATGCGTCAGCACTGGCGCTGATGGTTGCACCCCTGGAAGCCTGCGAAAATCTCCAACGGCTGCATGAAAATGGCATGACGGGTGCGTACGGCTTTTATGAAGCACTGGATTACACGGCTTCTCGTTTGCAAAGCGGCCAGACAAGCGTTGCTGTCCGATCGTTTATGGCGCATCACCAGGGAATGACTCTGCTGGCCATGGCCCATCTTCTGCTGAATTGTCCGATGCAGAAACGCTTCGAATCCGAACCGATGTTCCAGTCGACGGCACTTTTACTGCAGGAACGAATTCCCAAAGCAGTTTCCTTCTACAAGCAGATTGCCGAGGATATTAACATACGGAAATCGTCCAGCCCCCAGAAAATTCCGGCACGTATCCATAAAACTGCCGATACGCCGTTGCCGGAGGTGCAGTTGCTGTCTAACGGCAGATACCATGTGATGGTGACTCAGGCCGGCGGCGGATACAGCCGGTGGAAAGATCTTGCGGTGACGCGCTGGCGTGAAGACGCAACACGCGATCCCTGGGGTATGTTCTGCTATATACGTGATATTGCAACAGGGGAATACTGGTCCGCCGCCTATCAGCCGACGCTGAAACAGCCGGACCGTTACGAGGCCATCTTCTCCGACTCAAAAGTCGAGTTTCGCAGGCGTGATGACGATATCAACACCTACACCCAGATTGCCGTTTCACCGGAAGATGATATCGAACTGAGAAGAGTCCGCATTACCAATCGTTCCAGAAAACGCCGCGAACTGGATGTCACCAGTTACGCGGAAATAGTGATAGCCCAGCCCGCTGCCGATGAAATTCATCCGGCTTTCAGCAACCTTTTTGTTCAGACGGAAATTATCCCGAATTACCAGGCGATTCTCAGCACGCGAAGACCGCGTTCCAAAGAAGAGCCCGCTTACTGGAACTTTCATTTAATGGCACTGCATGGCAGAGAAACCGAGGGGGTGTCTTATGAAACTGACCGCCTGAAGTTTATTGGACGCGGCAACACATTGTCCAACCCTCAAGCCATGAAACTATCGGTCGAGGGTCCGAATGCGCTTTCGGGCACGGAAGGTTCCGTTCTGGATCCCGTGGTTTCTATACGCCGCCTGATCAGGCTTGCCCCGGGAGAATCGGCTACGCTGGATATTGTTTCAGGCATGGCCGAAACCCGTGCAAAAGCTCTGGGTCTGGTTGAGAAATACCGCGACCGACGCCTGGCCGACCGCGTCTTCAATCTGGCCTGGACACACAGCCAGCTCACACTGCGGCAAATCAACGCATCCCAGGCTGACGCCCAGCTGTACGGACGTCTGGCCGATTCCGTGGTTTATGCCAATGCCTCACTTCGCACAGACCCGAAGATCATTGTCAAAAACCATCGCGGACAATCCGGCTTGTGGGGGTATGCCATTTCCGGCGATTTGCCGATCGTGCTGCTCCAGATCGGAGATCATGCCAACATTGAACTGGTCCGCCAGCTCCAGCAGGCCCATGCCTACTGGCGTTTAAAAGGGCTGGCGGTGGATCTGATTATCTGGAATGAAGACAATGCTATCTACCGGCAATCGCTGCATGATCAGATTGTGGGATTAATTGCCACCAGTATGGATACCAGGATTGCGGATAAACCAGGCGGCATCTTTGTCAGATCGGGCGACCAGATATCCAACGAAGACCGTATTCTCATGCAGACGGTTGCCCGTGTGATCATCAGGGACGACATGGGAACACTGGAGGAACAGCTCAACCGCCGCAAATTCGAGGCGATATCTGTTCCGCCTCTGAAACCGGTCAAAAGTCCGGGCGAGAGAAGCAGCAGTGAAGGGTCGCTGTCCTATCCCCGTTTGATTTTTGACAATGGTCTCGGCGGATTTACCCCGGACGGCCGTGAATATGTGATCATCACAAAACCGGGCCGGAATACACCACTCCCCTGGGTAAACGTGATTGCGAACCCGCATTTTGGATCCATCGTTTCCGAGAGCGGATCCGCCTGTACCTGGAGTGAAAACGCCCATGAGTACCGTCTTACCCCATGGAATAATGATCCGGTAAGCGATCCGAGCGGCGAAGCGTTCTACATCCGGGATGAAGAAACGGGATATGTCTGGTCTCCAACTCCCCTTCCCGTGCATTCAGCGGGGCCTTATATCTGCCGGCATGGTTTCGGATACAGTGTTTTCGAGCATACGGAAGACGGCATCCACTCGGAGCTGTGGGTTTATGTGTCCATCAGCGCGCCGGTCAAATTCATGGTTTTAAAATTTCGTAATGAATCAGGACGCAATCGTGCACTGTCCGTGACCGGTTACCTGGAATGGGTACTGGGTGATTTGCGGTCGAAAACGATGATGCACGTAACAACCGAAGTGGACAAGGGCAGCGGGGCGCTTTTTACCAGAAATCAGTACAACACGGACTTTGCCGATCGTGTTGTTTTCTTTGACGTGGATGATCCGACACGAACCGTTACCGGGGACCGGAGCGAATTTATCGGACGTAACCGTGAAATGTCGGCACCGGCGGCGATGACGAGTTCACATCTGTCGGGCAGAGTCGGTGCGGGACTGGACCCCTGCGGCGCCATTCAGGTGACCTTCGGATTAAACAACGGACAGGAACGTGAAGTCATTTTCCGGCTGGGTGTCACCGGGAGGCGGGGTGCCGACGATGCCAGCAATATGGTGCGCGGTTTACGGGGATCCACGGTCGCAAAAAATGAACTGGAAACGGTGCAGCGTTATTGGCAGAAAACACTGGGTACGATACATATAGAAACACCGGATCCTTCTCTTGATATTTTGACGAATGGCTGGCTTTTATACCAGACCCTGTCCTGCCGGCTCTGGGCGCGCAACGGGTATTATCAGTCAGGCGGCGCCTTTGGTTTCCGTGATCAGTTACAGGACGTCATGGCGCTGGTTTACGCCCGCCCGGTGCTTGTCCGCCAGCACCTGCTTTTGTGTGCCGGACGTCAATTTCCGGAAGGAGATGTTCAGCACTGGTGGCATCCGCCGACAGGCCGCGGTGTGCGCACGCAATGCTCCGACGATTACCTGTGGCTGCCTTTGGCAACATCCCGCTATATTGATTTTACAGGCGATACGGAGGTACTGCGGGAAAGCATCAACTTCCTTGAGGGGCGGCAGGTCCGTGAAGAAGAGGATTCCTATTATGATCTGCCGGGTGTTCTTGATGAAAAAAGCAGTCTGTACGACCACTGCATGCGGGCCGTCCAGAGAGGCCTGAGGTTTGGCAGTCACGGCCTGCCGCTGATGGGGACGGGTGATTGGAATGACGGCATGAATAAAGTCGGAGAAAAGGGTACGGGCGAAAGTGTCTGGCTGGGATTTTTCCTGTATGACGTGCTGGTCAAGTTTGCCCGAATTGCCAGCGTGCAGGGAGATGGCGTGTTTGCCGATTTATGCAGAAAAGAGGCAGTTCAATTAAAACAAAACATTGAACACAGCGGCTGGGACGGAAACTGGTACCGCCGCGCTTACTGCGATGATGGTACCATGCTGGGGTCCCGCAGCAACACGGAGTGCCGCATTGATTCGATTGCCCAGAGCTGGTCTGTTCTATCCGGTGCAGGAGATGCCGAAAGAGTCCGCCAGGCCATGGACGAGGTTGATAAAATACTTGTGAACAGGGAAGATAAGCTGATTCAGCTGCTTGCTCCGCCGTTTGACACCTCAGAAATAGAACCGGGATACATTAAAGGTTATGTTCCGGGTGTGCGTGAAAACGGAGGTCAATACACACATGCGGCAATCTGGGCGGCAATGGCTTTCGCCGCATTGGGCGACCGGGTGCGCGCCTGGGACGTAATGGACATCATCAACCCGATCAACCATGCCGGGTCCCCGGAAGAAGTGGATGTCTATAAAGTTGAGCCATATGTTGTCGCATCGGATGTTTATGCTTCACCGCCGCATGTCGGTCATGGCGGATGGACATGGCTTTCCGGTTCTGCCGCCTGGATGTACCGTTTAATTGTGGAATCCCTGCTGGGCCTGTCGATTCAAAACGGCAAAATCAGTTTTTCTCCGTGTCTGCCGGCTGACTGGAAGGAAATCAGGATCCATTACCATTACGGGGAAACACTCTATCATATTGTTGTGCGCCAGCATGATTCAGAAACGGATCAGCCGGGGCTTACCCTGGACGGTTTGGTTGTGTCAGACCCGGAAATCGTTATGGCTGACTCCTGCCACGCAGACATTCATGATGTCATCGCCGATTTTCAATGTTCCTTCATTGATCCAGACGCGGATATCCACAATGCCTTCCATGCTCTTGAAGCGACGCACAGCTTGATCCAGCGCGGGACGATCATAGGAAAGATTCATTGCTCCGACCGGTTTCCCCTGCTTGGATGTTGCCCTGACAATGCCGTTATGCACCAGAATCATCCCGAGCATATCGGGCGCACACTCTTCTTTAATTTCTCTGATCCATTGCTCAATCATGATTCTCTCCCGCCTGGTCATGGATGCCGACTGATTTCGTTTCGCTGTCTTTCCCTAAGGCAAGCCGGGTCAGCCTGGCCGAAATTTTTCCTGCCAGGGATTCAATCAGATCTGTCTTCATGTCCGGCTCATAACGGTTTGCGTCCGCGTCGCCGTTGTTCCAGGTCCCGATGATCTGGCCGTCAAGTGCGAAAGGAACGACGGCAACTGACCGGATAAAATATTTTCTGCTGCGGGGAAGAAGCCTGTAAAAAGGGTGCAAATCCTTATTGGCCAAAACGGGTTTCATGCCGCCGGTAAGAACTTTGTCAAACAATTCTTTTGAGACAACAGACAGTCTGCTTTCCAGTTTTTCCGACTTTTTTATTTCATTGAGAACCGGCGCGGCCGTTTGATGATCAATCAGTGTCAACCATACAAAGGGTACGGTAAACTCATTTTCAATTCCGTCGATCAGGTTTTCAAAAAGCACCGTGATGGTTTCAGCGGCATCGACGGCATCTTCAATTTTTTTGAAGCGCGCCGCGATAATTTCGTTGATGCTCTTCAGGTCTTCTTCGTTGCTCATAAGAATGATCCCTCCCATCGGGCATAAATTACAGCGTGATCGGACGGTTTTTCGGCCAGACGGGTTGCCAGGTCAATTTTGCAGCCGCTGGATTGGGCAGCTACCGTTTTTGTAGCCAGGATATGATCGACCCGCCAGCCGAGATTGCGTCCGACGGAGTCCCGAACACGGTAATCATAAAAAGTATACTGCCCCGGTTCATCAGGATGGTGCCTGCGGAAGATATCCGTTAACCCCCACGAAATAAGATTTTGATAAGCTTTCCAGACTTCCGGATTAAAAGAAACATGACCGAGGATTCTCTTAGGATCATGAACATCAATGGTTTCCGGCGCGACATTAAAATCACCGCACAGGATCAATTTCTGATCCGTCCTGAAGTTCTTTTGCAGACAGGTTTTCAGGCGATTGAGCCAGGCGAGCTTATAGGCAAACTGCGGTTTGTCTACATCCTGCCCCTGGGGCACATAGGCATTTAAAACAATCAGATCGTCAAATTCCGCCTGAATCAGGCGGTCGGGATCTTTCGGTTCATCATGAAGACCGAAAACAACTTTTCGGGGTCTGGTGCGGGAGGCAATGGCCACGCCATTATACCGCTTGTCGCCGCGGAAGCTTACAAAATAGCCCAGTGCTTCAAACTCGGCGGCAGGGAACTGTGCATCCTCGACTTTTGTTTCCTGCATGCAGAAAATGTCCGGCAGGTTATTTTTCAGCCATGGCAGAACAATGTGCAGACGGGAACGTATCGAATTGACGTTATAGGTTGCAATCTTCAATCTTTCACAGGACCTTCCATGAATTGGCGTCTTTATTATCACGACTGGCCAATACGCTCAAGACTATTTACAGGGATTTATCAAATTGCAGGATTTCTCTGAACGGTTGGGGAGTGGGAGATGAGCGGGCCATTGACCGGCCCGCTCACGAGCCCGGGGTTACAGACAATCAAAAAAGGGATTGGTCAGTTTATATGTTGGCATACAGAGTCCGGATCACTTTTTTGTCGGTTTTACCGACGCTTGTTTTGGGGATATTGTCCGTAATAATATAACGATCGAGCCAACCACCGCGCCAGAGTTCTTCCGTCTTTTCCGGATCTTTGTAGTAGCCTTCGGTGAACCAGGGGGCGCGAACAACAATTTCGCCCGTGGTCTGACCGTCATTCGGAAGGAACTCACCGTCGGGGGAGGCGATTCGCACATCAACAAGCGTGACAGGCATTCCTGTCTTGATGGCGATATCGCTTTTCTGCTCATTGTCATAATGTTTCATGGATGGCTTCAGATTCGACACGCTGATGACCGGGCAGGTTTCCGACATGCCATAACCTGTCATGATCTGGATGCCCAGATCGATGCCCGCCATGGCCAGCCCCTTAGAAAGACGGGCTCCTCCGATGATCACCTTCCAGGCGGAAAGATCAATTACTTTTGCTACGGGACTTGCCACAAGCATCTGGAGGATCGTTGGAACGCAGTGGGAGTAAGTAACCTTTTCGCTGACGATGAGCTTAATCAGCATTTCCGGTTCATACTTGCCCGGATAAACCTGTTTGACACCCATCATGGTGGCAATGAAGGGGAACCCCCAGGCATGGACATGAAACATGGGTGTGATGGGCATATAGACATCTGAAGTTGAGAATCTGAGCGGGCTGTCGTGACCGCTGACGCCAATGCAGACGCTCATGGCGTGAAGCACAATCTGTCGATGAGTGAAGTATACACCTTTGGGAAGGCCCGTCGTGCCCGTTGTGTAGAACGTGGTGGCCTTGGTGTTTTCATCAAGATCCGGAAAATCAAAATCTTCCGACGCAGCGCCCAGAATCGCTTCATATTCGCCATCAATGGTCAAATCCGTCTTGGGCAATGTCTCACTGTCCGAAAGGAGAATGATTTTCTTTACGGACTTGAGCTTGTCCCGGATGGAAGCGAGCAGTGGAAGAAAATCGGCGTGGATGAGGATTACGTCCGCTTCCGCGTGATTGATGGTATAGTCGATCTGGTCGGGGGACAGACGCCAGTTGACCGTGAACAGCACGGCCCCCATCATGGGAATGGCAAAGAAACTTTCCAGATAGCGATGGGAGTCGTAGTCAAAGACAGCCACCGTATCACCTTTTCTTACGCCAAGGCCGGCAAGGGCGCTTCCGAGCCGGTTGATCCGTGCAAACAGATCTTTATACGTATAGCGAATCCTGTCCCGGTAAACGATTTCCTGATCTTGTGCGCTCAGCCTCGGTCCATTAAGCAGTTCTTTAATGGTCAGTTGAAACCCGTAACGGCTCCCATTCAAAGATTTTCCCTTCATATTGCCCTCCTTAAATTGCAGTTTTCTCTGGCAACCATGATCGGCTAAAGCGGAGGCAGACACAATCCGCAGGAAGCTGTTTTATCTGTGCTTGAATGGATGAAAAAAAAGTAAGTCGATGACCCACAAAGAAATGCGGATCACCGGTAGGTGCCGATGGTCTTTACGCTGAGGTGGAGCCGGATGCCTATTTCGCTGATTCCGAGCCCCTCTCCAATGAGTTGAAAAACCTCAAGCTCCCGATCTGTCAGTGAATGGAGAGGCGATTCGGCAAGTTCTTTGGGTCCATCAACAAAGCGGGACAGTATCTTGTCTGTCATTTTTTTGCTGGCATAAATGCCGCCTTGCCTAACCTTGCGGATGGCCTGAACGACCGATTCGGAAGCCTCCTGCTTCATAATGTAGCCCTTGGCGCCCGCGCGGAAAGCACGTTCGGCGTAAAGGGACTCATCATGCATGGAGATGACCAGCATGGTTACATCTCTGCTGGTTTTGTGAATTTCCTTGATGAGATCAATGCCGCTCATGTCCTTGAGGGTGATATCTACGATGATCATGTCCGGTTTCATGTCTTTGACGGCCTTCAGGGCGCCTTGATAATCTTCCGCTTCTCCACAAACAAACAGGTCTTCCTCCTGATTGATGAGTTGAGCAAGACCATGCCTGAAAATAGGATGATCATCGACAATTAGGATTCTGTGTTTGCCTGTTGTAGATGTTTTGATTACGGCCATGTTCGTCAGTCCTTCCTCAGGTTGAAATCATGCGGGCCCGGTACTGCATGATTCTCAGGCCGATGCCGACGGCTTTGGCCGTGTCCCTGATCCCGGTGCCGTTGTCGAGAATCGACAGGGAGACGGTGCCGCTGTTGTTCAGAAGTTCCATGACAATTTTGGAGGATTTGCCGTGCTCGATTGCATTGTGAATGGATTCCTTCGCGATATAATAAAGGTGGGTGGCCAGGGAGTTGTCGCGGATGGGAATGTGCCGGGGGCAGCGCAAGATGCAGGTTATGTTAAAGATGGCTGATGTTGAAGCGGCAAGCTCCTCCAGCGAGGCCTCAAGACCCAGGGAGGTGAGATGGACCGGACAAAGTCCCCGGGCCAGCCGCCGGGTCTTGTCAATGGCATCCTTGACAAGATGGTTGATTTCGCCTGCATAACGCGCGTTTTCATCGGAAATCATGGTTAGCCTGTCCTGCAGGACCTTGGTCATTACGTCGATGCCGATCAGGTGCTGACCGAGATCGTCGTGAAGCTCATATCCGATTTTTTGGCGTTCCCGTTCCGATATATCGAGAACTTCCTTTTCCAGTTTTTTAATGGCCGTC
>PHBN01000040.1:0-4579 GCA_002840635.1 Deltaproteobacteria bacterium HGW-Deltaproteobacteria-1 | reverse complement strand
CTGTGTTGTCCCCGGAATCATGGCGATGGTCATGAAAACATGGAGAAGGTTGCCGTCCTTGTTCCGGATCTTGAATTCATAATTCCTGGGCGCAGAGGACGGATCCTCACGCCTTACCTTGTGGTACGATAACAGGCGGGCAATGTCATCCTCGGCCACGTACATGGTCCACGTATGGTTGAGGATTTCGTCACGGGAATAGCCGGTAAAATTGGAAAAATCATTGTTCATCATGGAGATGGTTGTGTCTTTTTCGATAACGATGGTTGCCGTGCCGGAATTCTCAAACAGCGTTCGATAAAAATGTTCCGAACGGGTCAGTTTCTCCTCAATCCGTTTGTACTTGCGGGCCTGCGAACGAAGGCTCCTGATCTCCCTGCGGGCCTCCTGAATTTCCTCAATAAGCCGGCCTTTTGTTTTGCATTCCTGTGCCACCGTTTTTCCTCCGGTTTTTTCCCCTACACATCCCAAATGAAGATTACACCGCTTGTCGGAAATACCCATTCTTCATGAGAAATTTTAATGTTGATCGATTTGCCGCGGCTCGCGGATATGGCCGCCCGGGGGTGCCGTCCGGCAAAGAAGCTTTCCGCCCGGACGTTTTTAAGATTTGCGCTATACAAAAGGTAAACGGGAAACGTCCTGTTGCGCTTGGCTTTTTTGGTGAGAATCTCGATTTCGATTTTCACTTCCTGATTAATCTTCGGTTTGAGCGTGTCGCTGCCACACCATACTTCATAGCCCCGTCCGGTCTTTTTGGCTTCAATAATCGGAATATCCTCACCGTCGATGCGCATTTTCTCCACAGTGAAATCGCGTTCAATCACCAGATCATCACCGCCGAGTATCCATCGGTATTCACAATGTTCATCTTCAATCAAGGCATCCAACTGCTCCCGGTCGGAGGCGCAGCCGATCATGAATATATCGCTGCGGATGGTTTTTTTGTATTCGACATGGGTTCTTAATTGAAAATAAGCGTCCGAGCGCCGCCTGGGTTCAGCGGTATCCGGCAGCTGGGAGATTGTGATGTCATAGCGGAAGCAGGAGCGCAGTTCGAGCTGCCGGTCTTCCTTGCCAAACAGGGTTTCAAACATTTCATAGTAAATGGCATCGCCGAGTTCCTCGTTGCGTGTGCGGGTTTGAAAGCAGTGCCGGATGATGTTGTCAATGCGTGCGATAGATTTTTCTTCGCCTGGAACAAAGATCCTCCTGAGTCTCGGTTCCACCGCGTCGGTTTTCCCTTTCTGCAAAAAAACGCGCGGTGCGCGTTTACCCAGCGCACACAGCACTTCGTAACTGATCGTTTGCGCCTTGGCGGCAATTTCATTGGCGCTGATGTATTCATTCTGCTGTCTGCCCAGCAGGACCACTTCGTCACCCACCGTGCAGTCCGGAATATGCGTGACATCCAGCGTGCACATGTCCATCGACACCCGGCCGATGACCGGCGCGCGACGGCCGCGAATGAGCGCTTCGCCCCGGTTGGACAGGATAAAGGGATAACCGTCGCCATAGCCCACTGGAATAGTCGCCACGCGGGTTTTGTTTCTGGTGATATAGGTCCTGTTGTATCCGATGCCGTATCCTTTGGGGAATTCCTTGATGAGAACAATCGTGGTCTTAAAAGACATCACCGGTTTCAGGACGGCCTTGTTCTGTGTATCGCTTGACGGGTAAATGCCGTAGGTCATGATTCCCGGACGCGCCATCTGCAGTTTCTGATCCGGGTAATTCAGAATGGCGCCGCTGTTATCCATGTGTGCTACGGGGATGCTGATGCCACTCTGCTGCAGCTGGGCCAGTAGTCCGGAAAACAACAGCCACTGCTGATCGTTGTATGCCGTCATGGTTTCGCTGGATGCGAAATGACTGAAAATGCCTTCCAAGGTAAGATGGCGCATGGTCTTGATATGCCCGATCAAATCAATGGCCTCAGAGTGCATGGTTCCGCCGCGTCCCATGCCTGTATCGACTTCGACGTGGACGGACAATGTTCGTGAGGATCGTTCGAGCTGCTCTTCGAGGGCACGAGCAAATGCCGCATCAGAGACGGATGGCGTGAGGTTGTATTTTATGACATCGGGAATTTCCGACAGGGTGGAAGGCCCCAGGATAACAATAGGCGCTTCAATGCCGCTGATCCGAAGCTGAATGCCTTCATCGGCGTTTGCTACGCCGAGCATCCGCGCGCCTTCGCGCAGGGCAGCGAGGGAAATTTCAATTGCCCCGTGACCGTATGCGTCGGCTTTGACTGTCTGCATGAAATCGACCGTGCCGCCGATCAACCGTTTAATTTCCCGGAGATTGGCGGTAAAATTGTCGAGGTCCACTTCCACCCAGCTGCGGTATTTCTGCTCGTTTCTTAAAGTCATTTTTTTGTCATCACAAGCACACCATCCCGGGGTCGCGCGGCAGGATGCTGCTTCATTTTTTTATATCTTTGAATATACATTGTCGATGCGAAATCGTCATGCTTTATTTTAAGGGCAATCTGGAACGCGGAACTTGCATCATGCCATTTCCCCTCGCGGTATAGTGCCAGTTGGGGGGCAAAAGCGTCAACCAAATCTATAAAATCGGGCTTGTCTTTCTTTTCACCCCGTAATTCGTAAATATTAACAGGTGTAATTTGTATATGGTTATTAATTTTTGATCCATGAGACTGTTTCCACTATTAAAAAAACATACCAAAGTGCCGTGTAATGTCAAGTTGGCCTTTGTTGCAGTGAGTGACTTACTTGGAAAATGCAATCGAATGCATATCTGTTCAATTATAAGCAATTAAAAAAAGCGCAGGAAAAATCAATCAATGCTTGAAAGAAAAATTATTTTGAACTAAAATTAAAACAATATGGACAACAAACCGGGTGATGTTCTGAGTTGTGAAGTATGTGGACTTTCTGTCATTGTGGATGAAGAATGCGGATGCGCGATTGCCGAACTGATCTGCTGCGAAGAACCAATGGAAAACAAAGGTCCGAAACCGCCCAAAAAAGCGGCCGCTGCACAGAAGAAAAAAGCAGTGGTGAAAAAGGCGAAACCGCCAAAAAAACTGGCCGTTGCGTCGAAGAAAAAAGTGGCGGTGAAAAAGGCGAAACCAGCTGTAAAAAAGCCCGCGTCAAAAAAAACGGCTTTTAAAAAACCAGCCGCAAAAAAGAAAGCGGCAAAAAAATAACCTGAATAGATAATACATGGCTGATAGAATCTTTGCCCCCTATAAGGAGCGCGTGGTTTTTTGCTTTCTGATTTCAGGGATACCGTGTTGATAAACGAAAATATCAGCCTTTTTTTATGAAAAAATCAGTGCGTCACAATGGCACAACTAAGGTTGTGCCTGTTTCTGTTCAGAAAACCGGCCCAGACAATGTCTGGTGCGAAAAGTTCGGTTACTTTATCGATCTGGATGCCTGTCGGGCAAGGTCTTTTCAAAAAAAAACCTGCCGCCTTTGTTTTTCGACACGAATCCAGTTATCATTACCTTTTGATTAGTCGATTCCGCTTATTGCAATGTTTCCTGTATGATTCCTATTTGCCCTTACCCAGAATAGAACCCAGGACACCCCGGATGATTTGCCGTCCGACGGATGAACCGATGGATCGGGCCACGCTTTTTGCCGCGGCCTGTACCAGACCTTCTGTTTTTCCTCCCCGGGGGCCTGTTCGGCCGAAGAAAAGGTCGCTAAAGGTTCCGCCCGATGATCCACCGTTTGGGGTGGCCGTGTTTTGCGCACGAGCCTGTTCGGCCGGCTGCGAGGGTGTCGGCGCTGCCTGAACGGAAGAACGAAGTTTTTCATAGGCTGATTCGCGGTCCAGTGTTTTTTCATAGTGCCCGTAGATCGTCGAGCTTTTGATGGCTGCCGATCGCTCGGTTTCACTCAGCACGCCAAGTCTTGAGCCGGGTGCGATGACAAAGGATCTTTCCACCTGAGCCGGACGGCCTTTTTCATCCAGAAAAGAAATCAGCGCTTCGCCGACGCCCAACTCCGTGATGGCGTCAACCGTGTTGAAGGCGGGGTTGGGCCGCATGGTATCCGCCGCTGTTTTGACCGCTTTCTGATCGCGGGGAGTAAACGCCCGCAGAGCGTGTTGTACACGGTTGCCCATCTGGCCCAGGACGGTTTCAGGGATGTCCAGAGGATTTTGCGTGACGAAATAAACACCTACGCCCTTGGAACGAATCAGACGCACCACCTGTTCGATCTTTTCCAGAAGGGCAGCCGGCGCATCGGTAAACAGCAGATGCGCTTCGTCAAAGAAGAAGACGAGCTTAGGTTTTTCGACATCTCCCACTTCGGGCAGCTTCTCAAAGAGTTCGGCCAGCATCCACAGTAGGAAGGTGGAGTATAGTTTGGGATTGTTGTAAAGTTTATCGGCGGCGAGGACATTGAGAATGCCGCGTCCCTCACCGTCCGTTTGTATCAGGTCGGCGATATCCAGCATCGGCTCCCCGAAGAATTTGTCGCCGCCCTGTTCGTCAAGTTGTATAAGGCCGCGTTGAATCGCGCCGATGGAGGCCGCGGAAATGTTGCCGTATTCAGTGGTGAACTGTTTGGCGTTGTCACCCACAAACTGGATC
>PHBN01000349.1 GCA_002840635.1 Deltaproteobacteria bacterium HGW-Deltaproteobacteria-1 | reverse complement strand
AGCCACCGGATTTTACAGTTTTAGAAGCCCGGTTACGATGATGGCTGCAATAATCAGTACGACAACCCAGGTCAGCACGATCAGAGATGTCCGCCTGACGGGATGCTCCAGGTAATTTTTTACTTCGACCTCTACCTTTTCATCCCCCAGCTTTTCCGCCAGAAACCGGATCAGTTTAGTGTGATTCTCCAGAAGATTGGACAATATGTAAAACCCTCTGGTTGTCGTAAAAAGAAAGTAAGCCTTGTTGCGTATGATGACAACGCCCAGGTGAGTGATTTCCGCCCAGGTGAACTTTTTTGTACGGAAAAATTTTCTTATGCGCAATCCGTTTTTGGATACGGCAACCTCCCTTTCCAGGGCTTCTATGGCAATCATCGCGGTGATGATGAATAGGAAAGCCAGAAGTATTTTCCCCCAGGACTCGCCGCCGAACAGGCTTAAGACCAGAAGAACAAATAAAAGAACAACCGCTGTAAGAAAAGGAATAAGAAAGGATTTCTGAGTTTTATAAACCTGTTCCAAGGATTGTCCCCTGATTATTTTGCGGATTTCCTGATGAAAGTACCGCTTTTGCCACCGCTTTTCGTCAAAAGCAAAATATCGCTGATAACCATTTCCCTGTCCACGGCCTTGCACATGTCATAGATGGTCAGTGCGGCAACACTGACTGCTGTCAGTGCTTCCATCTCCACACCGGTTTGCCCGACCGTCCGAACCTGTGATTCGATAATGATCTGTGAGTTTTTGCGATTAATTTCAAACTCAATATTGATGCCCGTCAGCTTGAGCGGATGA
Organism: Deltaproteobacteria bacterium HGW-Deltaproteobacteria-1; assembly: GCA_002840635.1. Lineage (GTDB taxonomy): Bacteria > Desulfobacterota > Syntrophia > Syntrophales > Smithellaceae > UBA8904. The sequence goes on along the minus strand of PHBN01000349.1, from coordinate 1,030 downwards.
CACAGAGGAATAAACTCTCCGGTTTTTTTGGCCGCCATGATGCCCGCGATTTTAGCGGTTGTCAGCACGTTGCCTTTGGCCATCTTTCCTTCTTCAAGGAGCGCGAGCGTGCCGCTCTTCATTTTCACTGAGCCGCGGGCCCTGGCTTCGCGGGCCGTTTCATCCTTTGCAGTTACATCCACCATGTGAACATGGCCTGCGTCGTTAATGTGGGATAGCTTTTTCATGGCGACTGCTGACGTACGTTTGATTTTTTGAACACTTACCGGTTAATTCATTTGGAGAGAACCTAGCACAGCGTTTCCGATCAGTCAAGGAAGGGGAAAAGAATTTTTTATACAATTAAAAACTTGATATATATGAGTTAATTAGCTATTAGCTATCCATCTAAATTCTTTCCTGGAGAAAAAAGTGTTCATCAAAGTGCTCAGCATGAGCGTGATCGGGATGGAATCATTTCCTGTGTCGGTCGAGGTGGATGTGTCTCAGGGGCTGCCTCAGTTTTCTACGGTCGGCCTGCCGGATGCGTCTGTAAAAGAAAGCCGGGACAGGATCAAAGCCGCCATCAAAAATTCCGGTTACTCTTTCCCGCGATCTCACGTGACCATTAATCTGGCGCCCGCGGATATCCGCAAGGAAGGAACGGGATTTGATCTGCCGATCGCCGTGGGGATTCTTGCCGCGGAAAGCATGATTGAAGAAGATGCTCTTTTAAATTGCATTTTTCTGGGAGAACTGTCGCTGGACGGCAGCATTAAGGGAGTGCGGGGTGTTTTGACCGCTGCTTTTAAGGCAAGGGAACTTGGCGCTCGATCGATTTTTGTGCCCCAGGACAATGCCGCTGAGGCTGCAATGGTGGAAGGCATCGATGTTTATGGCGTCAGGACACTCCCCGATGTAGTCGAGTTTCTGGCAACAAGACAAACCATTACGCCGCTCCGGATGGACACGAAAAGCCTTTTTCAGCAGAATCATCGTTACGATGTCGACTTTTCAGAGATCAAAGGACAGAAGCTGGCGCTCAGGGCGC
>PHBN01000039.1:13696-20108 GCA_002840635.1 Deltaproteobacteria bacterium HGW-Deltaproteobacteria-1 | reverse complement strand
ATCCGAATCAGGGCATGGGTTACAAATTTTCAGAAAACGGCAAAGTCTTTGTCTTTCTTACAGACAATGAACTGGCCTTCCGCCACGAAGGAGGGATGGCCCGTCAGGACTATGTGGAATTCTGTCGAGGCGCCGATGTGCTGTTTCATGATGCGGAGTACGACAATGAAGAATATTCAAAAAGACAAGGCTGGGGACATTCCACGATCGAGCAGGCGGTAGACCTTGCCCTGGATGCGGGTGTCGGGCGGCTGGGACTTTTTCATCACAATCAGGATCATCTGGACGACGAAATTGACGATATGGTCTCCCGGTGCCGTCAAGTCATCCATGAACGGAAAAGTAAACTTGAGTGTTTTGCCGTATATCAGATGATGGAACTTACCGTTTAAAAAAATCCACAGAAGCTGCATAAAATATAACCGGAGAGCACGCCATGCTGATCGTTTTTCACCTGGTCCTGATGATTGCCGCCGTGATATGTTTCATCACGGGCGTCGCAGTTGCCATGTTTGCCCGAAAGAGGAAGAACTGGCTGAAACATCACAAGGCAATGAACATGTCAGGGGTTATGATCGTGCTTGCCGGTGCGGCCGTGGCTTTTGCCAACGTCGTAACATCGGCCGGGAATCACCTATCAGGACTGCATCAGCGGGGCGGACTCATCGCGATCGTTTTATGCTGCCTTACCCTTTATTTAGGGTTTTACTCTTTCAAAGCCACCAATAAAGCCGCTGTCCGTGCCGCGCATCGCTGGTCCGGACGTTTTTCGCTGATCGCTATGCTGACAGCGACGGGCGATGCCTATATCGACAGTCCGCACATTGGCGTGGCGGTAATCGGCCGTGTGCTGGCCAACGCCGGGTATCGCGTGGGAGTAATTGCGCAGCCGGATCCGAAAAGCGGCACGGACATTCAGCGCCTGGGTGAACCCCGGCTTTTCTGGGGTATCACCGGCGGCTGCATGGATTCCATGGTTGCCAATTACACCGCCCTGAAAAAAAGAAGGCATGAAGATGACCTGACGCCCGGGGGCAAAAACAGCCGCCGGCCCGATCGTGCCGTTATTGCCTATGCCAACCTCATCCGCCGCTATTTTAAAAATACAAAGCCGCTTGTTTTGGGCGGCGTCGAAGCCGGCATGCGGCGGATCGCCCATTACGATTTCTGGTCGGATACAATCCGGCGCGCAATTTTATTTGATACCCGCGCCGATATCCTGGCTTACGGCATGGCGGAGCGCGCCGTTCTTGAAATCGCGCAAAGGCTGGCTTCCGGGCATGATCTCAAAGATATCCGCGGCACCTGTGTCATTGAACACGATCCACCTCCGGGCTACCTGGAATTGCCATCTTATGAAAAAGTGAAAGCCGATCCGGAAGCATTTGCACGAATGTTCAAGATCTTTGCCGGTGAAAACGATCCAATCATGGCGCGGGGGCTTTACCAGAGACACGGCAGCCGCTGCCTGGTGCATCATCCGCCGCCGCCTCATTTGAACACGGAAGAACTGGATGCTGTTTACAATCTTGATTTTTCCCGTCGCGTGCACCCTTTTTATGAGAAGCAGGGCAAAGTCCGCGCCATGGACACCATATCTTTTTCGTTGACCACACACCGGGGCTGTTTCGGGGAATGTTGTTTCTGTTCCATCGCTCTGCACGAAGGACGAACGGTCCTCAGCCGCAGTGAAGAATCTATCCTGGCCGAAGCCCGGAAAATAGCGACTCTTCCGGGTTTTACGGGATATATCGTGGATGTCGGCGGAGCGACGGCCAACATGTACGGAATCGACTGCGCCCGCAAACAAAGCCGGGGCGCGTGCCCGGACAAACGATGCCTGTACCCGCGCGTCTGCTCGACTCTGAAACCGGACCACGCAAGGCAGATCAGACTGCTCACGGCCCTTCGCCGGATTCCGGGCGTTAAAAAAATATTTGTCGCTTCCGGCATTCGTCATGACCTGGTTCTGGCGGATAAAAAAAACGGCCTGTCTTATATGCGGGAACTGGTGAGCCATCACACTTCAGGTCAGCTGAAAATCGCGCCGGAGCATGCCGTATCGTCCACGCTTGCGCTCATGGGGAAACCGGCGGCGGGTGCATTGATCGATTTCAAACGCCTTTTTGAGAAGGTCAACGCAGAAACAAAGCAAAAGCAATTTCTGACGTATTATTTCATTGCCGCTCATCCGGGCTGCACCGAAAACGACATGCGCGAATTGAAATCCTTTGCTTCGCGTGAATTGAAAACTACGCCGCAGCAGGTACAGATATTCACACCTCTCCCCTCAACATTTTCCGCGCTCATGTACTGGACGGGGATTGATCCGGCAACCGGCAGGAAGATTTACGTGGAAAAGGACCCGGTAAAAAAGCAGAAGCAGAAGGATATTGTCACCCCGGTACGAAAACGTTCAGAAAAAGGGGCGGGATATATCATGCAAAGCAGTACAACCGGTCGCAGGGGCAAACAATGAATCAATTACTTTCCTGGAAGAGTTGCAAGACCCCTTATGCCTCTCGTGTCATTGCGAGCCGCCTCTCAGGCGGCGTGGCAATCTTATAAACAAGATTTATCGCTACGCTCGAAATGACACTATTCCTCATTGCACCACCATTCCCAAAAAGTCAGTTCCTTTGGATGTCAAGACCGTCATCATGCTTTCCACGATGACGAGGTTTCGGCAATAGCCTGCGATATCCTCCCGCGCATCTGTTGCGTCCAGGATAGCGCGTAGCGCCCTCCTGCAGTCAGCAATTCTTCGTGACTGCCGGATTCGATAACACGGCCCTTGTCCATCACGTGAATGATGTCCGCCTGCATGGCAGTTGTGAAACGGTGTGTAATGATGAGTGCCGTCCGGCCCGCGACCAGTTCGCGGAATCGCGCCAGCCAGTCCGCTTCCGCCCACGAGTCCATGGAGCTTGTCGGTTCGTCCAGAATGATAAGCTGGGCCTGCCGCAGGAAAGCCCGGGCAAGAGCCAGCCGCTGCCATTCACCTCCGCTCAATTCCGCACCGCCAAACCACTTACCGAGTACTGCCGAATAAGTGTCCGACAGGCGGGAAATAGGAGCATCGGCGCCCGCGGCCCGTGCTGCGGTTTCAATTTGTGCCGGACCCGGCATGCTGTCAATATCGCCAAACGCAATATTGTTGAAAACCGTGTCGTGATAACGCACCGGCTCCTGGAAAAGAACAGTGATCCGCTGCCGGATCGATTCTGTGGAGAAACTGCGGATGTCCTGACCATCGATCATGACATGGCCTCCTTCCGGGTCGTAAAAACGACAGAGAAGTCTGATGAGTGTCGTTTTTCCCGCGCCGTTTTCACCCACGAGCGCCGTGATTTTTCCGGCCGGAATGCTCAGGTTGAAATTGACCAGGGCCGGCCTATTGCTGCCGGGATAACAAAACGTTACATCCTGCAGGCGTATTTCTTTTTGAAGTTCCGGGTGGGGCGGCGGTTCCGAGGCCTCGGTGATTTTGGGCTTGAGCTGCAGAAATTCAAACAGATTCTCCATGAACATCATGTTGCGGTATATTTCTCCGGCGCTGCCCAGAAGAGAACGCATCATGCGCTGTCCCTGGAAAAAGGCCTGGACAAAAAGCGCCATGTCCCCAAGGCTCAAAAGTCCCCGTGACGCCTGAAGGCCCATCCACGCCAGCGCCCCCGCCATGGCGGCCAGGCCGATCAATGCAGCCACGGCTGTGGCAACTGCTTCATTGCGGGCGAGTTCCACCTTTTCGCGGCGCAGTCTTGCGCGCAGCTCCTTGAACAATCCGCGGAAATGAGAACCAAGGTGAAAAAGTCTCATTTCCGCCGCCGCCTCGCGTGACGTCAGCATCATATCGTAGTAATGGGTCTTGCGGATAGCCGTCGTATTGCGCATCCGCCACAGATGAAAGCGCATCGTATGGCGTATGACCACAACAAGCGCGGGAATCGTGCCAAGCGCCAGTAAAACGGGAATCCAGATGCCAAAGGTCAGCAAAACACCCGCCATGGCCACCAGTGTGATAAAACAGACATGGCCTGATCGTGAATGAGTTCGTGGACGGAATCCTGCACCCGCTCGGATTGTGCCGTGCGCAGCCATCGGCTGACGCTTTGAAAAACCTCAATTGCCACCAGAACGCAAACCATCGCGACCGCGGCCGGAGCCATCGAAGTCAGTCCCTGCCATCCGCCGCTGTCTTTGATGACCTGGGCGATTCCGTCCACCAGTACCTTGGTCAGGTAAACCATGGCGACCGGCAGCAGCCCCTGAACCAAAAGCAGCCCCAGCCACGCGATGGTAAGCCCTCCGGCAGCACGATATGCCAGGCCAAAGGCCATCGGCAGATAGGGAAGCTGCGACTTGAATTGTTGGACTGCTTTGATTAATTGTTTGATCATATGTTTTAAGAATTCTGGTGGCTTTGTGCCCCTCTGGATAGGGCGCAGGGGGAGGTGTTCCCTTGTAACGCTTCTTATGTTTCTGTCACTCTAAAGATTCACCGCCACCGGCGTTTCACGCCACCTCCGCCAGCGGTGGTCAGTTAGAGGGAGGTTACCCCGTTTTCAGGAAAATGTCGAGACCACGGTGTATTGACGGTGACCTTTTGCGCCTGTCAAAATGACCTGGCCGCATCGCAGCCAGGCATGCGCCGCCAGTTTCTCCGGTTTGGCCTCGTCCTTCATAACCCCCAGATACAGAGTTCCGGGGATGCCGCGGCGTTTGATCATCCACTTGGCCGCCACGGCCTGTGGTAGGCAGACGCTTCCCCAGGGGGTATAGTTTGCGGCTGAGCGTACAGCCCAGCCGATCATCCGGGCAAGCTGCAGATCAACAGGTTGAATGGATGCATCCGCTTCCGTCATATGATGGCCCAACGATTTGGCCAGTATCCGGAACGGCAGGATAAGCACGCCCAGACGCGCCGCTCCCAGCAGCAGAAACGCTTCCAAAAGCAGCATGCGCTCGGTCCCGTTGCGCCGATGCCATTTGGCGGGTGCATCCTTTAAAGATTTCGGCCATGATGATTTTCCGGCTTCATTCATGAATCAATCATTTTCCTTTTTATCCTGATCATGTTGTGCTCGAATCAACTGCCTCGCAGCAAGCTGTCGAGGTATTCAATGGACGTTGTTATATCGCCGCAAGCTACGGGGAATTAGCACCCGTCCAGCGTGAGCGGGATTAATATTTTCTCTCCAGCGCCTCCATCAGTTCTTCAAGCAGGAAACCGGATCGAGGCCTGACAACCCGGTACACGCTTGTCTGGGCAGCCACTGCCGCGCAATGCCGGAAATGTTCCTCTTTTCCGCCTAGGCCGTTGAGAAACTGCAGACGATAGGTATTCATAATGATAAAATTGATCTTATCCGTCCCGGTCAAAGGAGTGATTTCAATTTCGTCTGATTGGGCAGCCTCCAGAACGAAAACGGATTTCAAGAGGACCGGTGATTTGTGGACGGGATCTACTGGCAGAAAATATTTATCCATGCCCTTCGTCCAGCGGACGCTTTTGAGATGATCTTTATCCTGTTCCAGTTTTGTAAGAACGTCAGCCCATAGTTTCAGGCGTGGAAATCCCGGAATCACCGCCGGGTGTCCGTTGATCATTCCAACCGCGCAAACGTCGTCGGCCAGAAAGGGATAGCCGCGCTTATGGAATCCGGCAGCCAGCGTGGATTTGCCGATGCCGGAACTACCGGTGAAAAGGACACTGTGGCCCTCTACCTCTATGGCTCCCGCATGCAGCACCAGTATCTTGCGCTGATGCAAAAGTGCGCCGAAGGCCGATCCCAGTAAAAAAATCAGGACACTTTCATCTTCCGCTCCCGGCTCGGGCGCTACAACGATGTGTCGGCCGTCGCGCACATAATAACGGGCCACGGAGTCTACACTCAGCAGAAATTCGCCCGGTCGGGCCTGGTAACGCGTGCTTTTACTTTGCGGACTGACCAGATGATCCGGCGGATTACCGCGTTCAATGACCACGTCCGGTAAACCTCTGCCGGAATGTCCGGAAACGGGCATGGCAGGAAGCGGAATTGCCGATTCAATGTATAATCCAAAGATATGATATAGGTTGGTCACAAAAAACCCTGACGGAATATTTTCCCCGCCTTATATTGGAAAACGATTATCCTGTCAAAGGCCGGTTGCGATTTTGTGATTATGTAAAGTTATCCGAAATGCAATCATGTCGATAACTTTTACAAAGTTGTAAAAAATGGATGGATCAAGAAATGGATTTTGCCTGCTTTCCCCTGTTTGTAAAAATAATTATAAGTAATAACAGTATTATAAGGATCTATGACCATTGCAATAATTGTTTAAGGTATGATATTTGCTTACGATTCCTAGCAAAAAACTAGCTAAAGTCCAAGGACTTATAAATGAAGAAGGACAAGTCTATTTG
>PHBN01000039.1:0-13680 GCA_002840635.1 Deltaproteobacteria bacterium HGW-Deltaproteobacteria-1 | reverse complement strand
GCTTTCAATGGGCGGTTTGAAAATATCACTTGCCAAAGATCTGGAAGACCAGTTGAGGATTGAAGGGCAGGACGCCAGATTTGAAGTTGTTTTCAACCTGCCTTCGAGCAGCAAACCCATTCGATTAGCCTGTGAACCCAAGCGTGTCGTTAATCATGAAAACGGTGTACATATCGGCGCGGCGTTTGTGAATGCAGACAATCACAACAGTAAAGCCCTTCGGTCATATCTCATGTAGTTCTACGTTTTATCCTCTGGCTGCTTCCGTCGTCGAAATTCTTTACGATAACAAGAAAATGTAAAACATTTGATTATATTGGTGTTTTAAAACAATGGGTTTTTTCCTGATTTGCCCCGTGTCATTTTAAGGAGTTCCGACTTTAAGGATGGTTAGAAATATTCCATATATTATCAATACTTTATGCAGTATGTTTTAAGCGAAGAATCCATACATGCGATGTTCCTGTTGACAGGTCAATAGCGTGTAAAGATTTTTAACAATCCTGTCGTTCTGCTTTCATTGACGGATGTCTTTACACTTTTTAAAGTAACAGGTTTGGGAAATTGGTTTTTATAATGTTTTCTGTTCTATTTTTATTAATAATAACAGCATCATAAGCATGATTTAAGGGTTGAAGCAAGTTTGTGGTATGTTCTATGCTATGCGATACAGTAAACAGGCAATTATTTAAATTAGTAATAAATTAATTTATGGAGGACAGAAAAATGAAAAAAGGATTAGTGGTTTTGATAGCAATATTGATGCTGGCACTTGTTCCCGTTGCGGGGCATACGTTTTTTATCAATTTTGAAGAGGGAGTTGAAGGAGCTTACATAAATGATATAGCAGGAGTTACGTTCGAGGATTTTAACGGTTATGCAGCTCTGTATGGTGACACCCGCACGGGCAACTATAACACCCAATCGGATGATTTGGGCTATGGTACTGGTACTTACCACCATAACGGAAATATGTGGCTCTGGGCCGGCAGAGACGCAGATGCACGAGGTGTGAAGGTTGACTTCACGAATAACGATGGAACGTGGTTTACCACAGGCTACTCCGCATACAGTGACTTTTATGTGGTAGCTTACCTGGTGGGTGGAGGAACTGTTACTGCTCATGGTGCACCCAATACGGGTGGGGATATGGATTTTCTTACTGTGAACGCAGGTGCCGGTAATTTTATTGATTACATCGTGCTGCATGACACCGGAAATTACTGGTTGGTTGACGATATGAGCGGTAATACTTCAGGTGTGCCGGATCAGAATCAGGTGCCAGAACCAGCTACGATGCTTCTTCTCGGCATGGGGCTGTTAGGTATTGCCGGGTTAAGAAAGAAAATTTAAGAAATATAAGTACGATTAACAAAGAAAAAAACTCAAAGGCAGAGCCATAATGGCCCTGCCTTTTTATTATTCCATTCCTCTCTCTCAACGAATAGAGACTCATGCCGGTACAGAAAAAGGATAAGTCAAGAAACATAAAATTAATTATCTTGACAACAATGTTGAGTTAATTGTTGTATTCTCTGAATTCTTCGCGATGTTTGGTTTATTTACAAAGACCAAATTGATTATTGATCGGGGAGATGGATGGGAAAGATCGTCTAATCCATATAAGCAATTAGACTTTTTCGCTTCAGGAAAACAACGGTACTATGAGCGTGCCAGGAAGTCTGTCCTGAGGACAGCCGATCCTGCTGCATAATGCGCGTCACTATCATAAGCAAGGATGAATTCTTATTTGAAAAATAAGAGGCTTCCAACTAGATGGAGTAAGACTCTACTACGAAAATCCGCCACCATCATTTACGAAACCACCGCCACTGGTGGTCTCATTATAATCCATTTCCATTAATTCTGGAGTATGCCACTCCCTCTTTGTATTGCCACATTTTGAAAGATATTCAAGATCGTCAACATACTTTACGTCTAATGATGAATCTAGCATAAACATGACTCCTTTTGTTTATATTTAGATAAGCTTATTTGAAAAAAGTGACGTTGTCAATTATTTTTATATTTCAATATTCACGGATATAGTCGTTCAGCCTTTATCGAGAAAAGCTGCGGAGAAAACATCCTGTATTGATAGCGCGCAGAAGCTGGTTAACCACTATCTCAGCTGTTGACGATGATGAATTTATGTCTTGCCAGGCTCTTTTCATGGTGGTGATATCGAGATATTGTTTGATTCCCTGCGAAGATTCCAGATGTGCCAATAATGTATCCATTTCTTCCGGCTGATCAACGAGCCTGGGGATTGTGTCGGCTGCCTGTTTGCCTCTGAGAACATTCCATCGGACAGCATCCGGCAGAATTCCCTTCATTGCCCGACGAATCATCATTCGTCGCCCCCCTTCAAAGGTGTTTTGCTCATCAGGCACACCCATACAAAATTCTAGCAAACGAATGTCGGCGGTGGGATCTCGAACCTCCAGATTGCAGAAAGATCCCAACCCATGCCAAACAGGCCCAACCATTATACCGTTGCGAATCAGAGTTAAATTCCTTTCCACCAAAGGGGTCATAGGCTTTATCGGATTTCCAAACTGATCCTTTCTAGTTAATCCCATCCGACTGATAAACTCTATATGGGGGAATGAGTAGACAAAGTTTGTTTGTTTACCAGGACGTAAAAAATGCTGATATTCAGACGAGAGTGGCAAAAGTACAGGTCGTAACAGTTGACTTTTCACTGCTCGAAACCATGAGTATCCATGCCGTTTTTTCCACGCATTTAAAGCATGCCAGCATTTTTCCCATTGATTATGTACAAGAAGATAGAAGATGTAATTTTGGCCGCCACTCCAGGAAATGCCGCCGTTGCCCAATTGTCCTGTCAGCATGATGCCGATATTGCGAGTTCTTGCTTTTTCAAACATGGATACAATCCAGAACATATTTGCGGCAGCGTGCTGTGGCTCATGCAATATCTTCAAATTTTGTTTTACTGCGGCAAGCGGAGAAATGTTTTCGGACTGGATTGCAATATGTTCAATGTTGGCGTAAAGCTCCGATGTCTGATGGGCAAGCGGCCATTCATTGGTGATTGAGTTTGGAAAAAAATTTTCAGCCGGAAACATTGGAATGGATGTATAGGCGACGAGAGGCTGATTTGTTTCCATCAACGCTTCAGCCGCCAGCGCGGTCACAGAACTGGAATCAAGACCGGCGCTTAGTTGGGTGCCTATGGGCCGAACAGAATTGAGGCGGACTCGCACAGCCCGGCGGTAATGTTCAAGAAAGCCTTCCAGATATTCTTTATCTGATCCAAACCGGATAGGTGACGCTTCATCGAGTCGCCAGTATTTTTCAATTTTCCTGTCTGTATTTGTTAAAGTGATTGCATGAGAGGCAGGTAAAGCGTTGACATTCATCCAGTAAGTTTGAAAAAAAGTTTCATCCGAATAGTCACCAACCATTCTTTGTGCGAGATGCATTTCGTTGAGCTCGCACGGTACTTCCGGATGGGCTAGGACGGCTTTCACATTTGAAGCAAAAACAATCAGCGGAGGCTTGAAATAGTAATATAGTCCCGTATTGCCAAGGTGGTCCCTTGCCAGAAACAGCCTTTTTTCTCTGATATGCCATGCAGCAAATGACCAGTCACCGAAAATGTGCTTGCAGGATTCTGATCCCCACTTCTTGTAAGCCCGAAAAACCAGTTGGCCATCTGACGTTACCGGTCTATCCGGATGCCCAATGCCAAACATGTCGCATAAATCATCCCGGTTATCGAGCCTGGCCGCAGCCGTGAAGAGGATACCTTCGTCCTGATCGTGAAAGGGCATTTTTTCAAAGCGCGATTCGTGAGTAACAATCAAAAGCGCATGGCCGAAGGCGGCGCTTCCTGAAACGATCGAACCGACACCGTCCGGTCCCCACCCGGCCATCTCGTCCGCCATTTTTTGAAAGCTCTCAGGACTTGCCGGTCGTCCATCCAGATTAACGAATCCAAAAATACCGCTCAATTTTTTTGCTACCTATAATTTTCTTTTTAATAAATTATAATCAGAAGATGATGCTCTGTATTCTTCACGAATTGATCACGTCCGGTTATTTTATCTTGCTCTTAACTTATTCATTATTGACGCTTAATGTCTGCGAAACATGAATAACTTAAAGGATGTGGTTTTCAAATGCAATGTATAATTGCGTTCCCTTTCTTGTTTCTTAATATTAGAAAGGCGTCAATTTGAATTAATATGGGAGAGGTCATTATTTCCCTTTTCCCGTGTTCCTGCAGAGCTCAGCGCGCCTTGTTGAATACATGGAGGCGGATCCATTTCTCAAAGCCGATGATGAAATATACGGCAACGGCAATGGCAATAATCAGCAGCCAGTCCGTCGGCGCAATCGGCGCGGTGTGGAAGACTTTATTCATGACAGGGGTGTATGTAAACAAAAGCTGCAGGACGATCATCAATCCGCTCCCGACCAGAACCCAGGGATTCGAAAACAAACCGATTTTAAACATCGAACGGGTCAGCGAGCGGCAATTGAAAAGGTAGGTGAGCTCGATCATGATGAAGAGATTGACGGCCACGGTGCGGGCCACCTCAACTGGATAGCCAATACTTTTCTGCCATGTGAAAACAGAGAAAACAGCCGCAAGCATGAGCGCCGAAACCAGCAGGATGCGGGTGATCAAAATGCCGGATAGTATCGGGCTGTCCGGTTTTCTGGGCGGATAACTCATGGTGTCTGTTTCTCCCGGCTCAAAGGCCAGCATGAGGCCCAGCAGGACGGCAGTTGTCATGTTGATCCAGAGAATCTGAACCGGCAGAATGGGCAGCATGACGCCGCTCATGATTGCGGCCAGAATCACCAGACCTTCACCGCCGTTGGTCGGCAGTGTCCCTGTTTGAGGGCGGGCGCGTCGTTGACACCGTCGCCGGTCATGGCGACGATATGATTACGCGCCTGCAGCGCTTCCACCAGCCGCAGCTTCTGCTCGGGCGCAACGCGTGCGAAAACGGATGTCGTTTCTGCACTTTCAATCAGTTCTTCGTCGGTCAGGCTTTCCAGCTGCTTCCCGGTGAGTGTCCGGGGTTTTTCGCCCGACGCCCCGCCGGCAAGGCCAATGCCAAGCTGCCGGGCGATTTCCGTTGCCGTGACCGCGTGATCGCCGGTGATCATCTTGACGCTGATTCCCGCACCCCGGCACACACCGACGGCCTCAATGGCTTCCGTGCGGGGCGGGTCAATCATTCCCTGCAACCCCAGAAACGTCAACCCGGACAGGCAATCGTCCACTTCCAGCTTGTCTTTGTCGATTTTTTTTCTTGCCAGGGCAAGGACCCGCAGCCCTTCGGAGGCAAGCTCGTCCGCTTTCTTCATGATGTCTTCCCTGTCGATCGCCGCTGATTTGCCGTCGGCCGTCAGAATCTCCGAGCAGCCATGTAAGACCTTTTCAATTGCGCCTTTGAGGTACAACATGTTTCCATCCGCTTTTTTATGCAGCGTCGCCATAAACTGGCGCTCCGACTCAAATGGCACTATATCGAGACGGGGCGATTGTTCAACAGCGTCTCCAACGGTGATGCCGCCCTTGGCGGCTGATGTAATCAGCGCTCCTTCCGTCGGGTCGCCCTCGATGCGCCACAGGCCGTCTGTTTCGGCCAGCCGCGAATCGTTGCACAAAACGCCCGCGAGCAGTGTTTCGGAAAGGGGCTCGGGATGTTTTCCGGATAGATCAGAGCCGCCGGAAGTGATCTTTCCCTCCGGCGAGTAACCGTTTCCTTCCACTTCAAAAATGGCGCCGCCCGCAAAGATACGGCGCACGGTCATCTGGTTTTCCGTTAGGGTGCCCGTTTTGTCGGAGCAGATGACGGTTGTGCTGCCCAGGGTTTCCACGGCGGGAAGTTTCCGGATGATGGCCTTCCGTTTGGCCATGCGACCCACACCGATGGCCAGCGTAATGGTAACGGCGGCAGGCAGGCCTTCAGGGATCGCGCCGACAGTCAGCGCGACGGTGGCCATGAACATCTCCACCACGCCTTCGCCGCGCCATAGCCCAACGGCAAAGGTTAACGCGGCCAGAGCCAAAATTGCAATTAACAGGATTTTGCTGAATGCCGCTATTTTTTTGGTGAGCGGCGTCGAAAGGTCCGCAGCCTGCGCGATCAATTCAGAGATGCGTCCGGTTTCGGTGTTGTCACCTGTGGCAACAATCACCGCCTGGGCCTGGCCGTATGTGACCAGTGTTCCGGCATAGGCCATGTTGCGCCGGTCGGCGAGAATGGTTTCCGGATCAAGCATACCTTCTTTTTTAAGCACCGGCACGGATTCGCCCGTCAGCGCGGATTCATCCACCTGCAGGTCCCGGCAGGAAAGCAGACGAACATCGGCGGGAACTTTATCGCCGGACTGGAGACGGACAATATCTCCCACAACGAGATTGACCGAATCGATCTGTATCCACTTGCTGTCGCGCAGAACGGTGGCCTGCGTGGTCATCATCTGCTTCAGGGATTCGATGGCCTTTTCCGCTTTTGATTCCTGAATGAATCCGATAAACGCGTTGACGATGACGACGCCGAAAATGACGGCGGAATCCACATATTCCTTCAAAAGAAGGGTGATCACCGCCGCGGCAAGCAAAATATAAACGAGGGGCTGGTGAAACTGGAGCAGGAGACGGATCAGAGGGCCTTTTTGCTTCTTGGGTGTCACACTGTTGGGGCCGAAATGTTTGAGGCGGTGCGCGGATTCGAATTGCGAAAGCCCCTTGGACGGATGGGTTGTCAGCAGGGTTGTGACTTCTTCAGCGGGACAGTGGTGCCAGTGTTTGCAAACCAGGGATTCCATGGAGAGTCCTCCTGTTTTCTTTAGTGGTCTTCAAATTATTCAGAAAAGGACAACAAGCTTACAGTCTGAAGTTGTTCTGACTTTTACGATGCCTTTATTCTTCAACAAGAATGAGATTTCTGGTTTCCAGTTCCTTCAGGAACGAGAGAACTTCCTTTGAGCACTGTTCCGGGGTGACTTCGTAGGATTCGCACAGCCGTTTGCATAAGTCTTCAACGGTAATTTTTTTCTCCAGGTTCTGCCAGATGGCCGTGGCGATTTCGTTGAGACCGTAATACTTGCCGCGGTCAATGTCCGCCATTACCAGTTCATCATCTACCGGTTCCGCAATCGGATCATTGCTGCGAATGATTCTGCTTTTCATGGAAATTGCCACTTTAATCCTCCTGTAGTTTTATTTACCGGGTTTTATATACACAATATCCTTTCAGGTCAAGCATCGATGAACTGTATGACGAAGTATAGAATCGATGTTTTCAGAAGCCAGAATCAACTGTTAAAAAATATCAGTTGACATGAGAATGAGTCTTGTTTATAAAGCCACATCTTCCAAATAAAATTCTTATTTGACGCAACAAAAAATTGAATGTGATTGAGGTTTCATGAACGAAGAAAGGCTTCTTGAGCGTATTCGTACGTGGGAAAGTGAGCCCGATCGTCGCGGCCGGGGTGATAACATCCGGCAGGTCGATTCCATACTGGCTCATTTGCGGCGTATTTTGAATACTCGTCAGGGTGGCGTTCCGATTTCCGATGTTTACGGCATTCCTGATTTAAACGATTTTCTCACTTCCTACCCGGAATCGGTGACTGGGGTTGAAAAGTCAATCAGGCAGGCTGTAGAGAAATATGAACCGCGGCTTCAATCGGTGAAAGTCGTATTTCTACCGCAGGAAGAGGATGTTTTGTGCCTGCGTTTTCAAATTACCGGACGGATCAGGTCAGGCTCAGGACGAAATATCCTGATTGAAACCGTCGTGAATTCGGACGGCCGGATCAGTTTAAAATAATGAAATTTGCAGAGAGCGAATTTGAGGTTTAAGACACCCTATGTTTAAACGCTATTATCAGCAGGAAATGGATCAGCTCAGGGAACTGGGAGGTGCGTTTGCCAGGTCCCATCCGGCGCTGGCCCCGATGCTCGGCGGACAGACTGCTGACCCCGACGTGGAGCGGCTGCTTGAAGGCGTATCCTTTCAGACAGCGCTTTTGCGCCGGAAACTGGACGACGAATTTCCGGAAATCATCCAGGACCTGATCCGCCTGCTCTGGCCGCATTATCTCAGGCCCATTCCGTCAACCTCCGCCGTTGCCTTCAGGCCCAAACCCACCATGAAGCAGTCCGTAAAAATTCCGGCGGGAACCCGGCTGGCATCCATACCGGTTGAGGGGACCACCTGTTATTTCAAAACCTGTTTTGATGTGGATGTCCATCCCCTTTCCATAACCGATGCGGTTTTTGAACAGCCGTCCGGTCAGGCACCGCAAATCAGGCTGGTGATGGCACTTGACGGCCTGCAATTATCTAAGTGGCCGATTCAATCCCTGCGATTTTTTCTTGCCGGAGATTATCAAGGCGCCTCCAACCTGTATTTTCTTCTGATGCGCCATCTGAAGAAAATCGTCCTCAAGCCGCTGGAACCGGGGGATTCCACTTGCCTGAACGGTCATCACCTCAAAGACGCGGGCTTTTCTGAAAAGGCGGCCCTTTTCCCGTATCCGCCTCATTCCTTTCCCGGCTACCGGATTCTTCAGGAGTATTTCTACTCCCCCGAAAAGTTTTTATACCTGGATCTGACCGGATGGGATGAATGGCAAAACCGGGGAAACGGATCACGATTTGAAATTTGTTTTGAATTTGATGATCTTCCCGTTGCGCCGCCGCGCCTTGCCCAAAACGCTTTCGCGCTTTTTGCCACGCCCGTCATTAACCTTTTCCCTCATGACGCGGACCCGATTTTTGTTGATCATCAAAAAGAGTGGTACCGGGTGCGCCCGGCATCTGTCAGCCCCGATCATTACCAGATTTATTCCATCGATAATGTGTCCGGTTATGTGCAGGCCGGAGCCGGAGAAAGAACCTATCAGCCGTTTGATCATTTTAATCCGGACGTGCAATCGACGCCAGTTTACGGCATCATGCACCGCCGCTCGGTGATGAAGGGGGCAACAGATGTCTATCTGGCGGTTGCCTACCCGAAATCGGCCGCCGCTCTTGCCACCGAGACGCTTTGCATCGAACTTACCTGCACCAACGGTTCCCTGCCGGAAAATCTGCGTGTCGGTGATATCTGTCTTCCAGCCGGAACCGGTCCTGAATTTGTCACGTTCAGCAATATCAAGCCGGTCACCCCGGCTGCTTTGCAGCCCGTGGGATCCAACTTTTTGTGGCGGCTGATCTCGCACCTGTCCCTGAATTACCTGTCACTTGCCAGTACCGATAACTTTCGAGCGTTGCTTGACCTCTATATTTTTTTAGAATCCCAAAATCAGCCGGTCATACTTGCCAATAAAAAACGCATCATCGGCATAGAACGCCTGGAGGACAAAGCGGCCGACCGGATTTTTCGCGGAATGCCTCTGCGCGGGCGCGAGATTACCCTGAATCTGCGCGAGGATCATTTTGCTTCGACGGGAGACATGTTCGTTTTCGGTTGCGTGTTGGATCAGTTTTTAGGGGGATATGCCTCCATCAATTCTTTTACCAGACTGACAATTGATGAAGTTCTGAGAGGAGAACGGTATTCATGGCCGGCAAGGCTGGGTTGTCAACCTTTGATATAGCAAACGAGCTCGTGGAAAAGGGTCGGCGTTTTTCTTTTGTTCAGGTGATGAGGCTGATGCGCCTTCTGGGCCATGGGCCGGAAACCGTCGAAGATGCGCATACCTTTGCCCGGCAGGCCCAGAGCCTGCGGATCCGGCCGCAAAACAATCTGAGTTTCCCCGCCTCGGATGTCGCATCCATTGAAAGAACAGAGGGAGAAACGCCGGGTTTTTTAGTCAACGCCAGTTTCCTCGGGATTTACGGGCCGGCATCGCCACTGCCGACATTTTACACAGAAGATCTGATCCAGCAGGAAGCAGATGAAGAATCCGCCGTCCGGGATTTCCTGGATATCTTCAATCACAGACTTTTCACGCTTTTTTCCCGCTGCTCGATGAAATACCGGCTGTTTTTCCAGGTCTGTGAGGAAAACAATCCGGAAATCCTGAACAAGCTGTACTGCCTGATCGGGCTGGGAGAGTTCAGGCATCGCCGGGACATGCCTTACGCGTATTCCATGATCCGCTACGGTGGAATTTTATGCCAGCATCCCCGCAGTGCCTGGGGGCTGGAAACCATGCTTGGCGATGCTTTCAGCTACGCCCAGGTGAAAGTCGTGCAGTGCGTCGGGCGCAATGTGAAAATTCCTCCGTCGCAACGTTTGCTGATGGGAAGCACCGGTTGCAGTCTTGGCATAGACAGCGTCATCGGCTCGCAAATCAGGGACTACATCGGTAAATTTCGCCTGCGTCTGGGCCCGGTAAATTATCAGCTGTTTCAGCAGCTATTGCCGGGAAGCGAAGAAAATAAACGCCTCTGTGCGCTGGCACGGTTTTATCTCCTGGATCCACTGGAGTACGATATGGAACTGATTTTACACGAAGGTGAAGCACCATGCGTCCGCCTGGGCGCGAAAACGGCCGGCCAGCTGGGAATGGATACCTGGATTTTTTCGTGTGAAAAAATCGGCGAAGTCCGGGCTGTTTTCCCCTTTGGGTGATTGCGACACAACCTCCCTTCAAAAGGGCAGTAACTCTGTCCTCCGCCGGCGGAGGTGGCGCTAAGCGTGTAGGGATTGCTCCCGAGCAATCCGAAGCGGCAAGCAAATGAACAAATTGCTTCAAAGTGAGCCCTGCATTAAAAGACCTCTCCCTTCAGACCGTGTCGCAATGTCATTGCGAGGGAGGGAAACGACTGAAGCAATCTCATGAATTCTCGAATACATGAGATTACCACGACGCCTGAGAGGCGTCTCGTAACGCGTGACCTGGAAGGTTATGACAAAGAAGAATTACGGCACAGCGTCCCTCCAAAGGGGGACAAGAAAAATGAGTCCCTACAGAGGTGGTCAACAGAAAGCAACCCCGCCAACGGTGCAAAAACAGAAGCTAACCAGCCAGAGGGAGATACACCAAACGGTAATATTAAGGAAAGGCATGAATGAATTATGATGAACATCGACGTTAAGTCTCTGCTGGACAGAATGAACGCTTTTTGCACCGGTGCACTGGAAGGAGCGGCAGGCCTGTGTGTTTCCCGCACTCACTATGAAGTCACCGTCGAGCACTATTTGAGCAGGCTGCTGGAAGAACCTCAATCGGATATGATGCTTCTGCTCAGGCATGCGGATGTGGATGTAAACGCCCTGAAGTGGACCATCAACCGCGATATCGATGCCCTGCGCACCGGTAACTCCAGCAGGCCGGTTTTTTCGCCTCTTTTAATCGAATGGCTGCAGGATGCCTGGCTCGTCTCATCCATCAACTTCCAGGAAAACCTGATCCGCTCCGGTGCAATGCTGTCCGCCCTGATCAGCAAACTCTACCGACTTGCCGAAGGTCAATACATCAACATGCTTAAAACGGTCAGCCGGGATGCCCTGCACGCGCAATACACGGCGGTCTGCCGGTCTTCCATTGAGCAGGCTGCGCAGGGGGACGTGTCCGGACAGGAAATACCGTCTTCCGCGGGATCAAGTGCTATAAGCCGCTTCTGCACCGACTTCACGGCCAGTGCCAGACACGGCGGAATTGATCCGGTCTTCGGCCGTGACCGTGAAATTCTGCAGATGATCGACATTCTGGCCAGACGGCGCAAAAACAACCCGATCATTGTCGGAGAAGCGGGTGTTGGTAAGACGGCCGTTGTTGAAGGTCTGGCCCTGCGCATCGCGGAGGGTGATGTGCCGCAGCTTTTGAAAGACGTTACGATTCTGGGGCTGGACATGGGGCTTCTGCAGGCCGGAGCGGGCGTAAAAGGCGAGTTTGAAAACCGCCTGAAATCCGTCATGAACGAAATTAAATCTTCAACGGTGCCGATGATTCTTTTTATCGACGAAGCGCATACACTCATCGGCGCGGGCAATCAGGCCGGGGGCGGCGACGCCGCTAATCTGCTGAAGCCGGCGCTGGCACGCGGGGAACTGCGTACCATTGCGGCCACGACCTGGGCGGAATACAAAAAGTATTTTGAAAAAGACGCTGCGTTGGCACGGCGTTTCCAACCGGTCAAACTGGACGAACCGGATGTGGAGACAACCGTTCTGATTCTGCGCGGCCTCAAGGACAAATACGAAGCGGCACATAGTGTGAACGTTCGGGATGATGCCATTTTTGCGGCAGCGGAGCTGGCCGGACGCTATATTTCGGGACGGCAGCTTCCGGACAAGGCCGTTGATCTTCTGGACACCAGCGCGGCGCGCGTTAAGATTCTGCTTACGGCAAAACCGGATGTGATAGAAGACCTCGAAAGATCGATACAAGCGCTTCAGCGCGAGAAAAAGGCGCTTCAGCGCGATCGGATGCATGGTCTGGCAATTGATGAAGACAGGCCCGCGCAGATTGAAGAATCGTTGAAATCGCTCTCAGACCGACTGGAAAAGCTGCGGGAGCGCTGGCGGACAGAATCGGAAGCGGTCCGAAAATTACTGGATGCGCGAAAAAAACTGTACGAGGCGGCAAGCGATGGTGTGGAAGAGCAATCCAGAAAGAGTCTGCAGGGATCACTGGTGGCGGCGATGAACGAACTTACCGACATTCAGGGAGATTCGCCTCTCATGCGGGTGGATGTCGATCCCGACGTGGTTGCCAAAGTGGTTTCCGACTGGACGGGTATTCCGCTGGGGAGTGTGCTGCGTGATCAGTCCCGGAATATTCTCAACCTGGAAGATCGGCTGAAGGAACGCATCAAAGGACAGGATGAAGCACTGCGCATCATCTGCAGGACCATCAAGGCATCACGGGCCGGTCTTTCCGATCCACGCCAGCCCATCGGCATTTTTCTGCTGGTTGGCCCCAGCGGCGTCGGCAAAACCGAAACCGGTCTGGCCCTGGCCGATCTTCTTTTCGGCGGCGAACGTTTTCTCACAACCGTGAACATGAGTGAATTTCAGGAAGGCCACACCGTCAGCCGTCTGATCGGTTCTCCTCCGGGGTATGTCGGTTACGGGGAAGGCGGCATATTGACTGAGGCCGTGCGCCAGCGGCCCTATTCCGTTGTGCTGATCGATGAAGTGGAAAAAGCGCATAATGATGTCGTTAACCTTTTCTATCAGGTGTTCGACAAAGGCACGCTTTCTGATGGAGAAGGACGCGACATCGATTTCAAAAACACGATCATGTTCTTAAACAGCAACTTGGCATCGGATGTCATTACCGAAATGTGGAATGGCAAAAAAAGACCGGCTATGGATAAAGTGACCGAAACCATACGGCCGATTCTATCCAAACATTTCAAACCCGCGCTTCTGGCCCGGATGACCATCGTACCCTATATAACGCTTGACCCGGCTTGCATGGAAGAGGTTGTCAGGCTCAAACTCGGGCAGCTGGAAGCACGGCTGGCTGATACCGGCAAAATGAAACTTTGCTACACACCGGATGTTGTAAGACAGATTGCCGGACGCTGCAGGGAAGTGGAGACCGGTGCCAGAAACATAGATCATATCATGCGCGGAACCCTTTTCCCGCTTCTGGCCGGAGAAATTCTCTCGCGCCTGGGAGAAGAAAACGGTCCTGCGGATGTGTTTTTGGATGTGAGAGGCGGCGAGTTTGATATACGATTTGATTGATTATCAAGGGGGAGTCGGAGAATATTTT
>PHBN01000348.1 GCA_002840635.1 Deltaproteobacteria bacterium HGW-Deltaproteobacteria-1 | reverse complement strand
TCATCCGGTTGACATAAAACCATTATTTCGGAAGGTGAAGACATGGTCAGCTTTATAGGAGGATTGGCGTTGCAGGTCAAGAATAAAAATGGTATTACCCTTCCACTCTCTTGGGCCAACTTTGTCGGCTCCGAAAAATCAAGGATCGGTTTCCTCGACGTATTCAATCCATGCGGCGGCAGGAACCTCCTCCCTGAAGGCATTGTTATCCTTTGAGAGCGGTTTGGTAAAATAAAAACAGGAAACAGGAAACGAATGGAATTAATCGAAACGATCAACCTTCCCAACGGACTGACGCTGACCATCAGCGATGCCTCGCGGCGCATTGCCAAAGATACCATAAAAGTGGAATTATTTTTTCAGGTCAAAATTGAGGTTCTTGATTCTTTTTTCGAGTCGCCCGAAGACTGTCATCAGCTGAGAAAAATTTTTGGAGCTGAACTGACTTACGAACACAAAATGGAACGATCATTTGTCAATGACAACGAAGAAGAATCCATCCGCACCGAGCTATTAAACACGTTTAAGAACAATTCGCTCGGTTATCTTTCGTCCCCGAATTTCGCAAAGAAAATGGCATTGTCTCTGCTCAGAGACGTCAAGCTGAACCCCTTCAAGTATCAGGCTGCCCCTTATCCGGAAAGAGCAGAATAACCGGGACTAAAATCCACAAGGCAAAGCCCGATGTGCGCTTTTTGCTGGCCTTTCCCGATACGTATGAAGTGGGGATGTCCCACCTGGGATTGCAGATCCTCTATGCCGTTCTAAACGCGCTGCCCTATGTGGCCGCCGAACGATGTTTTGCGCCCTGGCCGGATCGGGAGCACCAGATGCGCCTGCGCCGTCTCCCCCTGACATCGCTGGAATCCGCCGCTCCTATGGCCGGTTTCGACATCATCGGCTTTTCGCTGCAGTATGAATTATCCTACACGAACATGCTCAATATGCTGGAGATGGGAGAAATTCCGCTTAAGTCCGCTGAACGCCTCAACCATCACCCCCTGGTCATCGCGGGCGGCCCCTGCGCGTTTAACCCCGCGCCGCTTGCCGCTTTCATCGACGCCTTTGTCATCGGCGAAGGAGAAGAAGTGGTCGCGGAAATTACGTCCGCCATAGCTGAAGGCAAAAAACAAAATATCTCCAGAGACACCCTTCTTGCCAGGCTCGCGGGCATTGACGGCATTTACGTCCCCTGTGTGCATGGTAAAAATACCGTCATTAAAAAGCGAAAAGCAATTGATCTCAACGCCTGGCCTCACCCGGTTGCGCCTGTTGTACCGCTCATGCAAACCGTCCATGACCGCATCGTCCTGGAGATCGCCCGGGGCTGCACCCGTGGCTGCAGGTTTTGTCAGGCGGGCATGCTCTGGCGCCCTTACCGCGAGAGAAATGCGCAGTTGATAGCGGACATGGCCGATCAGGCCCTGAAATCGACAGGTCATGACGAAGTATCCCTTCTGTCGCTCAGCTCCGGAGACTACAGCTGCATTGAGCCTCTGATTCAAAACCTGATGCAAAAACATTACACCCAGCGGGTCGCCCTTGCGCTCCGCAAAACCAGTTTCACCCTGGCGCCGGAGGCGGGAACGGACAAAATGCGGCAGGTGATCAACAAAGGCAACACCGCCGACGATTTGCTGAAGTCGGTAGATAAAATCTTTGCCGCCGGCTGGAAATCCATCAAGCTGTATTTCATGATCGGTCTGCCGCATGAAGAAGAAAGCGATCTCGCCGGCATCATCGACCTGGGTTATCAGGCGCTGCGCGCGGCCCGTCACAGAGGTCAGGTCACCATCAGCCTTTCAACCTTTGCTCCCAAGCCGCACACGCCCTTCCAGTGGGAAAAACAGCTCTCGCTGGAAGAAACGTATGACCGGCAGAACTTCATCCGCCAAAGAATGAATAACCGCAATCTCACCGTCAAGTGGCATGATGCACGGATGAGCCTGCTGGAAGGACTGTTTTCCAGAGGTGATGAGAAAATCGGCGACCTGCTTTTGTGCGCTTACCGGAAAGGCTGCCGTTTTGACGGCTGGAGCGAAATATTTCGTTTTGATCTGTGGCAGGAAGCCATCCGGGAAACGGGGATCAACATTGATGACTATTTACGTGCGCGCGCAACAACAGAACCTCTGCCCTGGGATAATATCGACTGCGGCGTGAGCCGGGACTTTCTGCTTTCGGAACGACAAAAAGCCGACACGCAGGAAGCCACACCGGATTGCCGCTACGACGCCTGCCAGAATTGCGACGTCTGCGATTTTGCAGACACAAAAAATATCTTTTCGGACAAAGCTCTTGGCCGAGCGGCGGCGCAGGAACAAATCAAACCGGCGACAGCCCCTGAAAAAGTCTATCGCTTAAGCTTTACCAAAACCGGCCGCGCACGCTTCTTATCGCATCTGGAACTGGCCATGGCGCTCACCCGCGCCCTGCGCCGCAGTTCCCTTTCGCTTTGCTATTCGGCGGGTTTCCATCCCCATCCGAAAATATCGTTTGCGACCGCCACATCCGTGGGAATGGCCAGCCTTGAGGAATATATGGACGTTACCGCCGCCGAGTATCCGGCAGACTTACCGCACCTGAAAAACGAAATCGACGCCGCCCTGCCCGAGGGCATGGAGATCACAGACATAAAACTGCTTTCCTATGTCGCGAAAGAGCTGGCCCGGTCACTTCACGGCTTTGCCTACAACCTTATACTGCCTGCAGAAACGGACGAAGAAAATTTGAAAAACATGGCAGGCCATATTGAAAAATTTCTGGCGGCAACGTCGTTCCCGATTTCCCGGCAATCCAAGGGGAAAACCGTCACCCGCGACATCCGTCCCTTTGTCGAGGCAATAACATTGAACGCTGGAGAAAAAAAGGTGACCACGACCCTGCGCCATGCCCAAACCGGCTCTGTCCGTCCCATTGACATCATCCAGCACATACTGGGCTTTCCCGCCGATCAGGCACAGCAGGTTTATGTGATCAAAACAAAAACCATCCTGACCTGAAGTGGGACAACACACATCCGCTGCTTTCAATTTTCCTAAGGTATTTTGAATTTCCTCTTGCATCACATCGGCAAAGTTGTAATATAGCGCCATTTGGTAAACGGCCTGCCGGCAACCGGAAGGTGAAGTGCCGGTATTGAACTTGCCGAAGGCTCTTAACAGAAAATGGAGTGATCCTGTCGGGCGGTCCCAACCCGTCACTATTGGTGCTGATATGCTGAACCTGATCGTTAATCAATTAAATCAAACACCCCATCAAACGATGCCATGGAATCTCAATCGGAGATGTAAAGGAGGAAGGCAATGAATCTTGATGCATTATTTTATCCCAAAAGTATAGCCGTCATCGGCGCGTCGGACAACCTGGGCGGAGGGAA
>PHBN01000347.1 GCA_002840635.1 Deltaproteobacteria bacterium HGW-Deltaproteobacteria-1 | reverse complement strand
GGACGTCGATACAGTCGTCATTAACGGTAAAGTTGTTATGAAAGACCGCCGGCTTCTGACGATTCATGAGAACGATGTCATGAATGAAGTCAGGGAAATTGCGGTCAAAGTCAAAAAGAGCATGAAGATGTAATTAAAAGAGGCCTCCGGCACATTTTTAATTTAAACACAGGCGCATGGTCATCATTATGCCGCGGGTCTCTTCCCCTGCTGGATGTTTCTTAATTCCGCCCTGTGTTCTTCCGGGCTGCTTCATCATCAGCAGTTGATCGAGGAAACATAAGTTGCACCGAAACCATCCATACATCCGCCTGAAAAAGCTGATTGAACATCATGCCGATGACATCATGATTGCCGATTATCACCATCTTCTGAAACCGCTTAAAGCTTTGACCGGCGGCAGTTCAGGGGGTCGTTTTCCTTCAAATAATGCCGTGTTGAGGATGCAGAAAAGATTTGATGATTCGCGCCGCCGGATGCAGAACCGGATACGAAGCATTCCCAAGTTTGTTTTTCCTCCTGAACTGCCCATTACCGCCAAACAGAAACTCATCATCGAAACCCTCAGGAATCATCAGGTTGTCGTTATTACCGGTGAAACAGGATCAGGCAAAACGACGCAGATTCCCAAGATGTGCCTGGCCGCGGGACTTGGCAGACGAGGGATCATCGGGCTGACGCAGCCCCGGCGGATTGCCGCGGTCAGCATTGCCTCGCGCATCGCCTCCGAACTGGGCCAGTCCTGCGGGGAATCTGTGGCATACAAAATCCGTTTTGAAGAAAAGACGTCCGCCGAACCGCTGATCAAGGTGATGACCGACGGCATCCTGCTTGCCGAAACGGTCCGGGACAGGGATTTACTCGCCTACGATGCGATCATCGTGGATGAAGCCCACGAGCGCAGTCTCAACATCGATTTCATTCTGGGATACCTGCAAACCCTGCTTGTCAAAAGAAAAGACCTGAAACTGATTATTACTTCCGCCACAATTGACACGGCAAAATTTGCCGCTGCATTTGACGACGCCCCGGTGATCGAAGTTTCTGGACGCCTGTATCCGGTTGAGGTCCGCTACCGGCCGATCGATCCCGTCAAGGAAGAAAAGGGTGAAACGACTTACGTCGACGAAGCCGTGGCCTGTGTTGAGTCTCTGCAGAAGGAAAGACGTTTTGAAGACATCCTGCTTTTCATGCCGACTGAGCAGGACATCCGTGAAACGTGCGGGCGCCTGTCCAGGCGTTGTTCGGGTCTGGTGCTGCCCCTGTTTGCAAGACTTTCGGCAGGAAACCAGAGGCTCGTCTTTAACCCGGCTAATCAGCAGAAAATTATCGTGGCCACAAATATCGCGGAAACATCCCTGACGATTCCCGGCATCAAATACGTGATTGACACAGGTCTTGCCCGCATCCTGGAATATAATCCCCGCAGCCAGACAACCGGATTGCCGGTGAAACCGGTTTCACGCAGCAGCGCCGACCAGCGGAAGGGCCGCTGCGGCCGTGTCCAGGACGGTATCTGCATCCGCCTTTACTCGCGGGAAGAATTTACCGAAAGACCCCTGTATTCAACGCCTGAAATCCTTCGCTCGAATCTGGCCGGCGTGATTCTGCGTATGCTGTCATTAAATCTGGGGCATGTCACTTCCTTTCCCTTTATTGACCGACCCCATCCGAAAAACATCCGCGACGGCATTGAAATCCTGCGCGACCTGGGAGCGCTCACCCGTGACGAAAGCGAAGCAGAGGCCGAACACTACAAACTGACCCCGATCGGCGAGACCATGGCGCAATTTCCGCTCGATCCGCGGGTGTCGCGAATGATTATCGAAGCGAA
>PHBN01000346.1:733-2568 GCA_002840635.1 Deltaproteobacteria bacterium HGW-Deltaproteobacteria-1 | reverse complement strand
AGTGAAGGCACTGCACCACAAAGATCTCGAGGAGGGTTTCGGCGAGGTCTATATTCCGGAGGCGCTGGCCAGAAAGTACCCCAAAGCATCAAGGGCGACCGGCTGGCAGTGGGTTTTCCCCGCAAAACTACGTTCAGAAGACCCGCGCTCAGGCAAGGAAATGCGTCATCACGTGCTTGAATCTGTATTGCAAAAAGCGGTGAAGAAGGCCGCTGAAAAAGCCGGCATTGATAAAAAGGTGGGGTGCCACACGCTGCGCCACAGCTTCGCGACGCACATGCTGGAAAACGGGGTCAACATCCGTGTTCTTCAGGAACTGCTCGGCCATGCGGATGTCAAGACGACGGAGATTTACACGCATGTCATGGCCCGCGATATCCGCAGCCTGCAGAGCCCGCTTGACCGCCTCTGACTGGAAAGACAACCGGCGGTCCAATAATAGGGACGACATTTGATTCTTATGCAGCATAATCGTCACCCAGGCGAATACCCTGATAACCTGATAAACTGAAGGTCTCGCGAGGGCACGAGTGCCGGGGTTCAGTTCAATAAGCCTGGATTCCAGCCTTCGTACCCTAAGGGGCACAAGCTGGAATGACAAATGTAGGAAATGATGAAAAAATTATTTTATAAAATTACACTTTATCTGTCGCACAAACTGGGGTTATGGTTTTTACGGACATTATCCTGGTTTATTGCCACCGGTTATTATTTCCTGTTTCCGCTGCGTGTAAAAGAAAGCGTCAAATTTTATCGGGCGCTTTTTCCCGAAAGGGGGCTTGCGTATGCTTTGTATTGTGCCTGGAAGCAGTTTCATAATTTTACCGATGTCTATACCCACCGTTTTATTCCATGGGCAGGCGAAGGGGCAGAGTTTATCCGCGAGGGATGGGAACATCTGGACGAGGCTGTGGCCGGTAAAACCGGGGCGATCATTGTGATGTCGCACATCGGGAACTGGGAACTGGCCGCCGAGCGGCTCAACCGGAAGGGGCTGCCGATCATGCTTTATCTGGGCGCCAAACACAAGGAACAGGTTGAGGGCATTCAAAAAGAAAAGCTGGCCCAAAAGGGCATCCGTATTGTAGCAACGGATGAAAAGGAAAAGTCGCCGTTTGCTCTGCTGGAAGGCATCAACTTCCTTCGTGAAGGCGGTATTGTGTCGATGACGGGCGACCGTCTCTGGGGCGATCAGAGTTGTGTCACGGTGGATTTTCTTGGATATGAAGTGCGGCTGCCCGATACGCCGCACCTGTTTGCCCTGATGACCGGCGCTCCGCTCATGACGTTTTTTGTGTATCAAAAAACTGCGGGAATTTATCACATCAAGGTTTCCAAAGGCAGAAAGGTTGTTGCTGCAACCAGGGCAGACCGGAAAAAGGCAGTGCTGGAATCCGTGCAGATATATGCCGACGATCTGGCCCGTTTCGCTTCGGAGCATCCCTTTGAATGGCATCATTTTGAGCCGTTTCTTGGCAATAAAATCAATAAAATAAAATAAATGAAGGCCGGAAAGAATTTGCTTTGCTGTGTATCGATTTTATTGTATGAAGCGGATGCAATTGCCGGAATCAGGGGCTGACATGAAAGTAAATGTGTCCGGTTGTGATTGAAATATAAGCTTTTTTCCGGTGAAGAATCTTCATTTGCCTGAAGCCCGGGTTCAGGCAAAGTAAAAATGTCAATGCAATGAGAAGGAACGGTCAATGGATTTTGAAGACGAGATCTTCAGTGACGGGTTGCCAAAGGCATACTACAAACACGACGATAAGGGTCGGTATGTCCTTGAGACAGAACCTCCCTGGGCGGAAAAAGTATCCTGTGCCCTGATTATT
>PHBN01000346.1:0-602 GCA_002840635.1 Deltaproteobacteria bacterium HGW-Deltaproteobacteria-1 | reverse complement strand
GCACATTGTGAAACAGCAGTGACATCCGCTCTATTTCGCTATCAGGGCGTGGATATTTCCGAGCCGATGATTTTCGGCATCGGCAGCGGTATTTTTTTTGGTTATCTGCCGTCTGTAAAACTTGTACATTTGCAGGTCACTGCTTTTCGCAACAGGCCCGGGTCGGTCTTTCGCAAGGCGGCCCAAAGGCTGGGCGCGAATTTTGTGATCAAGACGTATCGCGATCCCCAAAAAGGCATGGATGAACTAAGGCAGGTGCTTAAAGCCGGTCACATTGTTGGTTTGTCTTCCAATCTTTACTGGCTTCCCTATGTGTCCGAACGTCACCGCCATAATTTTGGCGGACACAACATCATTGCTTTACGTGAAACCGAAGGTGGTTTTCGCATCAGTGACCCGACATTTGGCGAACCGGTGGATTGCTCTGCCGACGGCCTGGAACGGGCGCGTTTCGTGCCCGGGCCCATGAACCCCCGCGGTTTTATGTATTATAACAAATCCGTTAATCCCCATCCTGATTTGCGGCAGGCCTGTATCAAGGGAATGAAGAATTCCTGCGGCTTGATGCTCAGGATTCCTCTGCCGATTTTTGGTGTTCGGGG